>NZ_JAGIXF010000039.1:0-65073 GCF_021483755.1 Burkholderia sp. WTPI3
TGATCCGAACGCGATTCGCCGAGAGATGCCGCCCATTACCGTCCGACGAATGCACCGGACGAGCCCGGCCGGAACCAGCAACATCATCCTGTCGTCGCGTGCATCGCGAACCAGCATCTCCCGTAACAAATGCCATGCCCGCATTCTTCCGACACAGCGGCAGCGGTGGCGACCACTGCCGCCGTTCATGCCGCTCGGCGACATGCGCCGACATATTTCCCGCCGGCCAAACGCGACGTGTAACCGCAGCCACTCCCGGCCCCCGCACACGCAGGGCCGCGGCCGCAGCAAACGCCCAACCCCTTCTCCCCGCGACATACCGCGACACATTTGATTCGTGGCGTTACCGCACCCCGCCCACTACAGTGCGTCTCATTCGACGCGACCGCGGCACGTGCTGCACATGACGCGTCCGATTCAACCGAAGGAGAGACTCATCATGCTCATGACCACCGGCAAGCTTGCGTACTTCGCCACACTCTTCATCGTCGCCGTGTCGCTCGTCGAAGCGGCCGTGCTCACCTGGCGCCGCAGCCGCCGGTCCGAACCGTTCGACTGGAACGAGGTCTGGCTGTCGCTTGCCGATCTCGCGGGCCGCAAGCTGCTCGCGCTGGTGCCGCTGTCGCTCGCCACGCCGATCTTCGACTTCGCGTGGACGCACCGGCTGTTCACGATCCCGCTGCACAGCGTCGCGCTCGCGCTGCTCGTGTTCGTCGGCCAGGAGTTCTGCTACTACTGGTATCACCGCGCGTCGCACCGGGTCCGCTTCTTCTGGTCGACGCATGCCGTGCATCATTCGCCGAACCAGCTGACGCTGTCGTCCGCGTTCCGGCTCGGCTGGACCGGCAAGATCGCTGGCGCCGCGATGTTCTTCACGCCGCTCGTGTGGCTCGGCGTGCGTCCGGAAGCCGTGCTCGCGATCCTGTCGTTCAACCTGCTGTACCAGTTCTGGCTGCACAACACGTGGATGCCGAAACTCGGCTGGTTCGAATACGTGTTCAACACGCCGTCCGCGCACCGTGTACACCATGCGTCGAACCTCGACTACCTCGACGCGAACTACGGTGGTGTGCTGATCGTGTTCGACCGGCTGTTCGGTACCTACGTCGCGGAACGCGCGGACGAACCGTGCCGCTACGGCCTCGTCACGCCGACCCGGTCGCGCAACCCGTTCGTCGTCGAACTCGAGCACTGGGCGAGCCTGGCTCGCGACGTCGCCGCCGCCCGCGACGTCTGGACCGCGCTGCGCTTCGTGATGCTGCCGCCGGGCTGGCGTCCGGACAACCGGGGCGAGACGACGGAGGAACTGCGCCGCCGCAGTCTCGTCGTCGTGCGCACGGATGCGTGAACGGCGCTACGCCGTCGAAACGCCGGCGCGGCACACTCGGGCGGCGGCCGGCATCGGCCTCGCAGCGTGCATAATCGAACACCCTCGACATTGGAGAACGCATCGATGGAACACGAACTGAAAGGCAAGGCAGTCGCGATCACCGGCGGATTCGGCCATCTCGGCGTCGCCACGGCAGCCTGGCTCGGCCGGCACGGCGCGCGCGTCGCGCTGATCGGCCGCGGCGCGGCGCCCGACGAGACGCTATCCGGCGTGCCGGCCGACGCGCTGCGCATCGGCGGGATCGATCTCGTCGATCCGCAGGCGGCCGTGCAGGCGCTCGACACCGTGAATCGCGAACTCGGCCGGGTCGACGCGCTGCTGAACATCGCGGGTGCATTCGTGTGGCAGACGATCGCCGATGGCGATGCGGCCACGTGGGACCGCATGTACGAACTGAATGTGAAGACGGCGCTGAATGCGTCGAAGGCCGCGTTGCCGTATCTGGTGGCGAGCCAGGCCGGCCGCATCGTCAACATCGGCGCGGGCGCGGCGTTCAAGGCCGGCGCAGGGATGGGCGCGTATGCGGCCGCGAAGGCGGGCGTCGCGCGGCTCACCGAGGCGCTGGCGGCGGAACTGCTCGATCGCGGCGTGACCGTGAACGCGTTGTTGCCGAGCATCATCGACACGCCGCCGAACCGCAAGGACATGCCCGACGCGGACTTCTCGCGCTGGGTCCGGCCCGAACAGCTCGCGGCGACGATCGGGTTTCTACTGTCGGCCGGCGCGCAGGCGATCACCGGCGCATCGATTCCGGTGAGCGGTCGCGTGGTGTAACGGACGGGGGGCTCGCGGCGGGGGGCGCGTGCCGCATCCGGCCGTGCGTACAATGTCGCACCGGATTGCGCGACAGAACCCGAGACCATGAATCAGCCACATATCCTGATCGTCGAAGATGAACTGGCGATCGCGGACACGATCGTCTACGCCCTCGGCACGGAAGGCATGCAGACCGTGCACTGCACGCTCGGGCAGGCGGCGCTCGACCGCTTGAGCGACACGCGCTTCGACCTCGTGGTGCTCGACGTCGGCCTGCCCGACCTGAGCGGCTTCGAGGTGTGCCGCCGGTTGCGGACCTTCTCGGACGTACCGGTGATCTTCCTCACCGCGCGGCACGACGAGATCGACCGGATCGTCGGGCTCGAAATCGGCGCGGACGATTACGTGGTCAAGCCGTTCTCGCCGCGCGAACTGGCCGCGCGGGTGCGCGTGATCCTGCGGCGCTTCTACCGGCCGGCGATGCCGCATCCACAGCCGGCAACGGCAGCGCCCGCGCCCGCTGCGCCCGTTGCGTCCGTCGCACCGGGCTTCGAACTCGATACCGACGGGGCGCGCGTGGCATGGCTCGGCCACCCGTTGAACCTGACGCGCTACGAATTCGGCCTGCTCGCGCTGTTCGTCCGGCATCCGGGGCGCATCTACTCGCGCGAGCAACTGATGGACCTCGTGTGGCATGAGGCATTCGACTCGGCCGATCGCACGGTCGACACGCACATCAAGACGCTGCGCGCGAAACTGCGCGCGATCGACCCCGAACGCGACCCGATCCGCACGCATCGCGGCATGGGTTATTCGCTGCAACCGTGACGAGCGGAACCGCACCATGCATATCGGCCTGCGCATCTTCTTCGGTTTCTTCCTGATCGTCGGCCTCGCCGCGCTGATCACGCTGCGGGTGTTCGTGCAGGAAGTGAAGCCCGGCGTACGCGAAGCGATGGAGGACACGCTGGTCGACACCGCCCAGGTGCTCGCGACGCTCGCATCCGACGACATGGCGAGCGGACACATCGCCGACGGCGCGTTCGCGCGCCAGCTCGACACGCTGCACGCACGTCCGGTCAGCGCGAACGTCTGGGGCATGCACAAGGACGCGATCAGCTACCGGATCTACGTCACCGATGCACGCGGCATCGTCCGCTACGATTCGGCCGGTGTCGCGGTCGGCCAGGACTATTCGCGCTGGAACGACGTGTACCGGACGTTGCGCGGCGAGTATGGCGCCCGCAGCACGCGCGCCGATCCGAACGACGACAGCAGCACCGTGATGCACGTCGCGGCGCCGATCCGGCACGGCGACGCGATCATCGGCGTGCTGACGATCGCGAAGCCGAACCAGACGGTCGCGCCGTTCATCGCGCGCAGCCAGCGCAAGATCATGTTGTATGGCGCGCTGCTGATGGGCGGCGCGATCCTGATCGGCGTCGCATGCACGTGGTGGCTCGTGCTCGGGCTGCGGCGCCTGCAGCGCTATGCGCGTGCGATCGCGGCCGGCGAGCGCGCGACGATGCCGCTGCAGGGCGCGAACGAACTGGCCGAGCTCGGCCGCGCGGTGGAAACCATGCACCAGCGTCTGGAGGACCGGCAATACGTCGAGACCTACATCCACACGCTCACGCATGAAATGAAGAGCCCGCTTGCAGCGATCAGCGGTGCGGCCGAACTGCTGCACGAAGAGATGCCGGTTGCGAACCGCCGGCGTTTCACCGAGAACATCCGCCGCCAGGCTGGCCGCCTCGAGCAGATGATCCGCAAGCTGCTCGCGCTCGCCGAAGTGGAGCAGAAGCAGCGGCTGTCGGTACACGAACCGGTTGCGCTGCTGCCGGTGCTCGACCAGCTCGTCGAGGACCTCGAGCCGCGCGCGCGTCAGCGCGGCGTGAGCGTGCGAATCGATGCCGATCGCGCGGCCGGCGCGGCGGTCGTCGACGGCGATCCGTTCCTGCTGCGCCAGGCGCTCGGCAACCTGCTCGACAACGCACTGGATTTCGCGCCGCGCGGCAGCGCGATCCGGGTCACACTCGAACGGCACGCGGCGGGGCGCGGGCAGGTCGCGGTCGTACGCGTCGCCGACGCCGGCCCCGGCGTGCCCGACTACGCGCTGGCACGCGTGTTCGAGCGCTTCTATTCGCTGCCGCGTCCCGACGGGCAGGACCGCAGCACGGGGCTCGGCCTGTGCTTCGTCCGCGAAGTCGCGATGCTGCATCGCGGCCAGATCTCGCTCGCGAATCGCGACGAAGGCGGCGCGTGCGCGACGCTCACGCTGCCGTCGCCGGGCTGAGCGCGCCTCACGCCCGCCACACACTCGCCACACCTTCGCTTCACACCGGCTTCAATCGGCCTTCACCGGGCCGGCTCATGCTGACCGTACCTTCACTCCGGTACCCGTCAGCATGAATCGAGTCCTGTTGTTCAAGTCCCTGATCACCGCGTGCCTCGCGCTACTGATCCTGATCCCGTTACAGATGGTCGGCGGCATCGTGCAGGAACGCGCGGCGTATCGCGACAGCGCGTTGCAGAGCGTCTGGTCCAGCTATGCGGGGCCGCAAACGGTGACGGGCCCGGTGCTGGTCGTGCGGTACACGGAAGTCACGCGCGTGCGCGACGACACACCGGCCGGCGGCGCGACGAAGACGAGCCTGCATCGCGAGAGCCGGCGCCTGTTCGTGTTTCCGAAGACGCTGAATGTCGAAGGCACGCTGGAGACGAGCATGCGCTATCGGGGCATTCACAAGGCGCTGGTGTACGACCTGCAGAGCCGGCTGTCGGGTACGCTGGCGCTGCCGGACCTGAAGAAGCTGCCGCAGGCCGACGCTCACGTGAGCTTCACGATCGACAGCGCATACGTCGCGATCGGCATCGGCGATATTCGCGGGCTGACGTCGCAGCCGGTGCTGAACCTCGCCGGCCGGGCGCTCGGCCTGGAGCAGGGCACGCGGCTCGACGGCCTGCGCCAGGGCGTGCACGCGAACCTCGATCTCGCGGCGCTGGCGGACGCGAGTCCGGGGACGGTCGTGCCGTTCAGCATCGCGTTGCCGCTGCGCGGCGCGGAATCCGTTTCGTTCGCGCCGGTGGCCGACCAGAACGATTTTTCGCTGAGGTCGACGTGGCCGCATCCGAGTTTCGGCGGCACATTCCTGCCGTATCGCCGCACCGTCGACGCACACGGGTTCACCGGCAACTGGCGCGTGACGTCGTTCAATACGAAGGTGCGCGAGCAGATCGCAGCCGGCAACGGGGAGGGCGCGCTGGAGACGGCGTCGGTGTCGGTGATCGAACCGGTGAACGTCTATCTGCAAACCGAACGTGCGACGAAATATGGCGCACTGTTCGTCGTCCTGACGTTTGCGAGTTTCTTCATGTACGAACTCGTGAAGCGGTTGCGCATTCACCCGATCCAGTACCTGCTGGTCGGCCTGTCGCTCGCGTTGTTCTTCCTGTTGTTGCTGAGCCTGTCCGAGCACATCGCGTTCGGTTACGCGTATCTCGCGGCAAGCGGCGCATGCATCGGGCTGCTCGGCTTCTATCTGTCGTTCGTGCTGCACAGCGTGAAGCGCGGCGCCGCCTTCGCCGGGCTGCTCGCGATCCTGTACGCGGCGCTCTACGGCTTGCTGCTGTCGGAGGACAACGCGCTGATGCTCGGCTCGCTGCTGCTGTTCGCGATCCTCGCCGGGATCATGACGCTCACGCGGCGCATCGACTGGTATGCGCTGGGTGCCGCGTGGCAACCGCTCGCCGACAAGGCGAAGCCCGAGGCGCCGGCGAAGTAGGCGCGATGGCGGTGACGACGCGGTCGGCCGGCAGCACCCCGGCCGTCGCGCCAACTGCCACCGTGTCGTCGATTCATGCCTGGCGGGGGCGGCCTGCGGAACCGCGTCGACGGAATTTCCGCGATCGCCGCGATTTCGATCAGCAGATCGGGATGGTACAGACGTTCGACCTGGACGGTCGTCGTCACGGGATAGGGTTCGGCGAAGAACGTCTTGCGAACGTCGCCGGCCTGCATGAACGCGTCGATGTCGGTTGCGTAGTGAACCAGCGAGATCACGTCCTGCATCTGTCCGCCGAGGGCGGCGAGCACGTCCCGGACGTTGCCGAGCGTCTGCAGGACTTGCTCCCGCATGTCGCCGGCACCGACGACGTGCCCGTCCCGGTCGAGCGCGACCTGCCCCTTCAGATGCACGATCCGGCCGTCGCCCTGAATCACGGCAATCGAGAACGCGCCGAACGGCGCCCAGACTTCCGGCGGATTCACGGCTTCGGCCATGACGCGACTCCCGGGGGTAGAGGGTCGGCGATCCGGACGGCGACGGCGCTGGACATGCGCGCAACGAGAGCGTGTCGTCGACATGGCCGTCCGGGCCGCCGATAATCGGGCCATTATGGACGAACGCGCGGCAATGCGGCGGCACATTGATCACGAACGGATGTGACGCGGCATCCGCGTATACTGAGCACGTCTTTTCATCCGATTTTCGCCGTGCCAAAGTCTCCCGCCCTCGAATCCCCCGCAGACGATCCGCGTCCGACCCCGCCCGTACAACCCGAACTGGAAGACTGCTGCAACAGCGGTTGTTCGCCGTGCGTTTTCGACCTGTACGACGAAGCACTCGCGCGCTACCGCGTCGAGCTGGCCGAATGGGAAGCGCGGCATTCGCAACAGAAGCATCAGCAGTGAAGTGATGCCGGTCCCGATGCCGGCGAGCGGCCGTGCATGCGCCGTTACCGGTGCGCCGCAGCCAAGGCGTTCCAGGCCCGGCAGCGTCACGCGTGAGCCCGCGCCCGCCGATGCATCGGCCCCAACGCGGCCGACAATGCGATACACACGAGCAACAGGGCTGTCAGCGCCCGCATCGCCGTCCGGAAACCCGCGACGTAATCGGTTGCGGCCGGATGCGCGCCGAGCCGCGCGAAGAACAGCCCGCCGAGCGTCGCCGCGCCGACGGCCGCGCCGATCTGCAACATCGCGGTGACCATGCCGGACGCGACCCCCGCGCGGGCCGCGTCCACTTCGGCGAGCACGATCCGCACGACCGACGGCAGCACGAGCCCTTGTCCGACTCCGATCGCCGTGATGCCGGCATAGAAGCCGGCGCCGGGCGCATGGTCGCCGGCCAGCGCGGCGGCGGTCGCGACGCCGGCTGCCAGCATCGCGAAGCCGAGCGTGAGTACGCGATAGCCGCCGAACCGGTCGACGAGCCGCGGCATCAGCAGCGGGCTCGCCAGAAAGCCGATGCCGAGCGGCAGGATCGCGAGCCCGGACGCGAGCGGCGACCAGTTCAGGCAGCCCTGCAGGTAGATCCCGTAGCTCAGGAAGAACGCGCTCAGCATGTAGAACAGGAACGCGAGCGTGAGCCCGAGTGCGACGACGGGATTGCGCAGCAGGCGCACGTCCAGCAGCGGATCGCGGCCGCCGGCGAGCCGGCGCGCTTCGACCGTCAGCAGCGCGCCGAGCATCGGCAGCGCGCCGACGAGGCACGCGACCATCCACAGCGGCCAGCCGGCTTCGCGCCCGTGCGTGAGCGGATAGACGAGCATCAGAAGGAACAGCGACAGCAGCACCGTGCCGGGCACGTCGATGCGCTGGCCGCGCGGCGGCCGGCTTTCCGGGATGAAGCGCCAGCTGCCGATCAGCGCGAGAATGCCGATCGGCAGGTTGACGAGGAAGATCGCGCGCCAGCCGAGTCCGAACGGATGCAGGCTGATCAGCGCACCGCCGCCGAGCTGGCCGATCACGGCAGCAAGCCCGAACACGAAACCGTAGAAGCCCATCACGCGCACCTGCTCCTGCGGGCCGAACACGCTGCGGATCGTCGCGAGCACCTGGGGCGCGAGGATCGCGGCGAACAGGCCCTGCAGCACACGGCCGCCGACGAGCACCGCGCCGCTGCCGGCGAGCCCGCACAGGGTCGACGCGACCACGAAGCCGGCCATGCCGATCATGAACATGCGCCTGCGACCGTACAGGTCGCCGAGGCGGCCGCCGGTGATCTGCACGACTGCGTTGGCGCACGCATAGGCCGACACGACGAGCTCCAGCTGAGCCGGGCGGGCGCCGATGCCGTCGCGAATGGCGGGCAGCGCGAGATTCACGATGAAGTAGTCGAGCGGCGGCAGAATGGCGCCGACCAGCAGGACCACGAGCGCCCAGCCATGATGGCTGCGCGCCGGTGCCGCGGCGGCTGTGCCGGCCGGCGCGCAACGGGCGAGGGTGTTGTCGGTCATGTACGGAGGTCCGAAAGAATGAGGGCTGCATGCCGAGCCGGGCGAGCCGGGTTCGGCGGCATGCCGTTGAAGCGACATTCTGCGGATCGCCAATGATTCGGAAAAGCGGGAATAGGTGGTAGCATCCATCGTGTTATTCGATGGATGGAGAAGGGCGATGCGCGGTTTCGATCTGGATCAGTTGCGCACTTTCGCGGCGGTGGCGGATGCGGGCAGCCTTACGGCGGCCGCACCGCTGCTGCATTTGTCACAGTCGACGGTCAGCGAGCAGGTGCGCAAGCTCGAATCGCGCGCCGGCGTGCCGCTGTTCGTGCGCAGCAAGCGCGGCGTCGAGCCGACGCCGGCCGGCGCGCGCTTGCTGCAGCACGCACGGCGCATCGTCGCGCTGAACGAGGCGGCGTTCGACGAGTTGCGCGGGCAGGCGATCAAGGGCGAATTGCGCGTCGCGATCACCGATTACTACCGGACGCATGAAGTCGCGGGGCTGCTCGCGCGGCTGCGGGAGTGCTACCCGCAGCTGAGCCTGCACGTGAGCGCGATGAAGAGTGCCGAGATCGAAACCGCGCATGCGCGCGGGCAGATCGATCTCGGCGTCGTGATGAACCTGTCGAGCGGCCCGTTCCGGCCCGCGTCGGCCGATACGCGCTGGGTGCTGCGGCGCGAACCGCTGTCGTGGGTCGCGTCGCCGGCGCTGGCCGAGCAGTTGCCCGAGCCGTTGCCGCTCGTGCTGCTGCCGGACGACTGCATGATGCATCAGATCGCGGTGCGCTCGCTCGACGAGCAGCACGCGCCGTATGTGCTCGTGCACAGCGCATCGGGCGTCGCGGGGCTGCAGTCGATGCTCGCGGCGGGGCTGGGCGTGGGGTGCCTGTGCGCGTCGGCGATCGGCGAGGGGCTTGTGCGGCTGGGCGCGAAATACCGGCTGCCGGCGCTGCCCGATGCCGTGTTCTCGCTGACGCCGCCGATGCCCGGCGAACGCGAGACCGTCACGCAGGCGCGCGAGGTGCTGTCGCGGCAGTTGCTGATGTGAAATCATGCCGCGCGCGGGGCGTCGGCATGTATTCGGGGGACAGGCAAGGGGGGCTACGCATGAACGACGAACTGAAGCGCCAGATGGCCGAGCGGTTGCAGCACGCGCTGGAGCGGGTGGTCGACGAGCGCTCGTTGATCCATTTCCTGCGCGTGCTCGGCAATGACTGGCGCAAGGAGCGTCAGCTCGAGGCCGACGTGCCGCCGGCGCCGTATGCGGCCGCGGTGCTCGGCTGGGAGAACCGCTCGATCGGCGAGTACCTGGAGGCGATGGTTGACTGGGCCGAGGCGTCCGAGGAAGGGCTGCGTCGCCACGACCTGCCCGACAATCCGTGGCGGCGCATCGCGGACATCCTGTTCGCCGGCAAGATCCACGAGTAGCGCGCGGCGCGGCGAATCGCCGGTGCGGCAGGGGCGAACGCCCTAGTCGGCCGTCCCTTCAGCATACGCGCGCAGCCCGTTCGCCAGCGCATCGAACACGGCCCGGCAGCGCGGGCTCGTGCGCAGATCCTCGTGCATGACCACCCAGGTTTCCAGCGTCATCGCGAGCCTGTCCGGCAGCACGCGGGCGAGCCGTGCATCGCGTTTCGCGAGCCCGCCCTGGCAGAAGCCGATCCCGTAGCCGGCGCGGATCATCGCGAGCTGCGCGAGATTGCTGTCGGTGCGCAACGCGAACGCGTCGCGCTTCCACATCGGCATCCCGCGGCTCGCCGCGCGGATGAACGGCGTGACCGTATCGAAGCCGATCAGTGCGTGGTGCGCGAGATCGTCGATCGTCGAAGGTGCGCCGTTGCGCGCCAGATAGTCGTCGCGTGCATACAACCCCACTTCGATCTCGCCGACGCGACGTGCCACGAGCGCGTCCTGCGCAGGCGGCGTCATCCGCACCGCAATGTCGGCTTCGCGGTTCAGCACGTCCTGGATGCGGTCCGTCGGCACCAGTTCGATCACAAGCCCCGGATGGTCGCGCCGCAACTGCGCGAGCATCGGCGGCAGCACCTCGACCGCGATCACGTCGCTGGCCGAAATGCGTACCGTGCCGCGCACCCCCGCGCCATGGCTCGCGGCGGCGCGCTCGAACGCGGCTGCCGCGCTGCGCAGCGCTTCCGCATGGCCGCGCAGCGCGAGGGCGGCCTCGGTCGGCAGCAGCCCCGACGGCGAGCGCGTGAACAGGGTCTGGCCGAACGCGGCTTCGAGCGCCGCGACGTGGCGGCCGACCGTCGGCTGCGTGATGCCGAGCGCGCGCGCGGCACCCGACAGCGAGCCCTCCGTCAGCACGGCGAGGAAGGTCCGGTAGCGTTCCCAGTTCAGATCGGGGGTCATGCATAAATGTATAGCCGATCCATTAGGTTCGGCAATTCCTTGTTAGCCGGCCGCGCGCCAGAATGCGCTCATCGACGGTTCATTCATGGAGGGCGGCAATGACGACGAACGCAGGCGGGACGCAACGACGGGCACTCGTGCTCGGCGCGAGCGGAGGAATCGGCGGCGAGGTCGCACGTCAGTTGCGCGATGCCGGCTGGCAGGTGCGCGCGCTCAAGCGCGGGCTCGACGCCGAGACGGTGGAGCGCGACGGCATCGCGTGGATGCGCGGCGACGCGCTCGATCGCGAAGCGGTGGTCCGCGCGGCGCGCGGCTGCAGCGTGATCGTGCATGCGGTGAACCCGCCCGGCTACCGGAACTGGAACGAGCAGGTGCTGCCGATGATCGACAACACGATCGCGGCGGCGACGGTGGCGCAGGCGACTGTCGTGCTGCCCGGGACGGTTTACAACTACGGCCCCGACGCGTTTCCGGTGCTGCGTGAAGAGGCGCCGCAGCATCCGACGACCCGCAAGGGCGCGATCCGCGTCGAGCTGGAGCGGCGGCTGCAGGCGGCGACCGCGCAGGGCGTGTGGACGATCATCGTGCGGGCCGGCGATTTCTTCGGCGCGCACGCGGGCAACAACTGGTTCGGGCAAGGGCTCGTCAAGGCCGGGCGGCCCGTGGCCGCCATCAGCGTGCCGGGCCGGCCGGGCGTCGGCCATCAATGGGCCTACCTGCCGGACGTCGCGCGCACGATGGTCGAACTGATCGAGCGGCGCGACACGCTGGAGCCGTTCGCGCGCTTTCATCTCGGCGGTCACTGGGACGCGGACGGCATGCAGATGGCGCAGGCCGTGCGCCGCGTCGCGCAGCGGCACGGAATGCGGCCGACGGTGCGGCGTTTCCCGTGGTGGCTCGTGTGGGTGGCCGCGCCGTTCGTCACGACGATGCGCGAGATGCTCGAGATGCGCTATCTGTGGCGCGAGCCGCTGCGGATGGACAACGCGCGCGTGACGGCGGCGCTCGGCCGCGAGCCGGTGACGCCGCTCGATACGGCGGTGGAGGAAGCGCTGGCGGGGTTGGGGTGCTTGCGGCGAGCGGGCGCGACGGCGGCGGAAATGGGGTAAGCCGGCACGGGGCTGATCCTCACCGCCGCCCGTCGTTACGCCACCACCGGCAGCATCTCGACCGCATACCGGTGCCGCAGGCTGCGCCCGAGCACCGGATCGTGCAGTTCCATCTCGAACGCATCGCCGTCGTCCATTGCCGCGATGGCGCCATGCACGACGACGGTGCCGCCGAACATCGCGCAGCGCGCGGGCATCGTGCGACGGTCGTCGAAGCGCTGCCACAGCGCATCGGGCGCGAGCAGCCCGCTGACCGCGCCATGCTGATACGCGACGCGTTCGCCGTCTCGTTTGATCCACCACGAACGCATCTCGATCGCATCCCAGTGATCGGCGATGTCGGCGTAGCGCCACGCGTCGCGGCCAAGCGGCTTCGCGCATACCTGTTTCGACACCGCGACGCCATACGCTTCGACTTCCCGATCGGTGTGATCCGACCCGAGCGTGACCAGCGTGCCGGCCGGGCTGTCGATCAGCACGCACTCGATCTCGCCGCCCGAGCGCGCGCCGAGCACGCCGATCGACGGCGCCTGCGTGAGCAGTGTGGGCGCCACGCGATAGAAGCACGGCGTGGTCGACGGCGGCGCGACGCCGAGTGCCGCGAGTTCGTCGATGTGCGCACGGATCGCGGCGGGATCGCGTCCGGCCCAGCCGGCGATCACGACGCGCTCGATCTCGACGTCGACGGCGGCCGGTGCGCCTTGCGGGGAAATCACGTTGAACGACAGGGCTTGCATGCGGATATCCGTTGGAAGTACGAATGAATGAGGCGATCGACGTGGGATGCTCAGTCGGCGAGCGGCCGATGAGCGGTTTCGCGCGCGGCGAGCAGTGCGACCGACGTGACGACGAGCG
The DNA here is from genome assembly GCF_021483755.1 of Burkholderia sp. WTPI3. Lineage (NCBI taxonomy): Bacteria > Pseudomonadati > Pseudomonadota > Betaproteobacteria > Burkholderiales > Burkholderiaceae > Burkholderia > Burkholderia sp. WTPI3. Next base: position 12,703 of record NZ_JAGIXF010000039.1, read on the forward strand.
CCGCCGCGACATACAGCGACACGGCCGTCGTCGTTCCCGTCTCGCGGAACAGCGTGGCGATCACGAGCGGCGCGAAGCCGCCGCCGACGATGCCCGCGAGCGTGTACGCCAGCGACGAGCCTGCGTAACGCACGCGAGTCGGAAATTGCTCGGTGACGAACGCGCCTTGCGGGCCGTACATCACCGCATGGATCACGAGGCCGATCGCGACGGCCGCGACGATCGCGGCGGGCCGTGCCGAATCGAGCATCGTGAAGAACACGAACGCCCACACGATGCCGGCGATCGCGCCGGCGAGATACACCGGACGGCGCCCGAAGCGGTCCGACAGCGCGCCGAAGAACGGCACCGCGAGCGCGTTGCAGGCCGTGCCGACCATCACGGCCGTCAGTGCGACCGGGCGCGACAGATGCAGCACGGTCGTCACGTAGGTCAGCGTGAACACGACGATCAGCGCGTACAGCACGTCCGAGCCGATCCGCGAACCGCCGGCGATCAGCAGGCGCCGCCAGTGGCACTTCAGCACTTCGGCGACGGGCACTTCGGCGGTCGCGTGCGATTCGGCGAGCTGCTCGAACTGCGGCGTTTCGTCGACGCCGCGGCGCAGCCAGAAACCGAACACGACGAGCAGCGCACTGGCCGCGAACGGCACGCGCCAGCCCCACGACAGGAAGTCGCCGGACGTGGTCGACAGCGTGACGAGCGCGATGCAGCCGGTGCCGAGCAGCGTGCCGAACGACGGGCCGATCTGCGTCCACGACGCGGACAGTCCGCGGCGTTTCTGGTCGCCGTGCTCGACCGACAGCAGCACCGCGCCGGCCCATTCGCCGCCGAGCGCGACGCCCTGCACGAAGCGCAGCGCGACGAGCAGGATCGGGCTCAGGATGCCCGCCTGCGCATAGGTCGGCAGGGCGCCCATCAGCGCGGTCGTCAGCCCCATCAGCACGAGTGTGAGCATCAGCACCGCGCGGCGGCCGATCCGGTCGCCGAGGTTGCCGAACACGAAGCCGCCGAGCGGACGCGACACGTAGCCGACCGCATAGGTCGAGAACGCGAGGATCGTGCCGGCGAGCGGATCGACCGACGGAAAGAACAGGTGATTGAAGACGAGCGCGGCGAGCGTGTTGTAGATCGTGAAGTCGTACCACTCGAGCGACGTACCGATCATGCTCGCGGTCGCGAGTCGGCTGTTGCGGACGCGGCGGGGCGCGTGGGCGGCGGGCTGGGCGAGAGTGCTCATGGTGTCGGGCATGTCGTGACGGATGACGGGATGGCGCGCGTGGCCGACGGGCCGGCCGCGTGCTGCGCGTGCGCGGCGCGGCCGTGCCGGCATCGGTGTCGGGGTTCAGGCGGGCAGCGCGGCGGCTGCAGGCTTCGTTTCTGCATCGTGGCGGGCGAGCCCGAGCGGCGCGGCCGCGCGCCACATCAGGTCGAACGTGCGCACGTCGTCGTGCCCGGCGAGCGCGGCGGCGACACGGCGCGTGGCGGCCGCGTCGCTGCCCTCGATCAGCACGAGCGCGTCGGCGGCCGGACGCGCGGCCGCATCGGCGCCGATCGGCGCGGAAAGATCGGGCGCGGTGCGGAACAGCCGTGCCGCATGGATGCCGGGTTCGCGCAGTGCGTCGTCGAAGCGTTCGCGCAGGCCCGGCACGTCGATGCGTTCCGGCGGCAGCACGAACAGCGCGAGATGCACGCCTTCGCCATCGCCGGCTTCGATCGTCAGGTCGCCGACCCGTCGCTGCGTGCCCGTCATCCGCTCGAAATTCGCGAGCGACCAGGCCGTTTGATCCGTGAACGCGCGCCGGTACGCGTCGCTGCGAAACACGTCGAGCGTATCGGTCACGTATAGCGCGAGGTATTTGCGCGGGCCGTTATCGGTCGCGCGAAACCGCCGGGCATGCGTGAAGCCCGGAATCGCGACGCGCTCCTGCATGTGCTCGCGGTCGTACCACGCGTTGAAATCGGCTTCGTAGGCCGGGTCGATATCCGTCCAGACGCAGAGCTGGCCGTGAGGAAGGGAAAGGCGGGTCATCGCGAGGTTCCTTGAGACGGGGTGTGTCAGGAACTGCAGTGTCCCGAAGACGGGCCGCACCCGTCCAACAAGAAAACAAATTCGCGGTGAACAGGTTTTCTTATGAGCGGCGCGGGCGGCGCTTCGCGGGCGGGGCGGATTTCGGCGTGCGTTTTACCGCCGCGGTTTTGGTCTTGGCCGGCGCCCGGGCAGGCGCGTTGTCGACGGTGCCGGTATCCGCATCGGCCTTCGCCGACGCGCCCGGCTTCGCATGACTCGCGGCCGCCGACATCGCACGCGCGACTTCGCTCGCCAGCTCCGCGATGCGCGCGGCCACCGGCTGGCCCTGCGTGCGATACGACGCGACCAGCGGCAGCGCGGGGAATTCGGGTTCGACGTCGAGCAGTTCGAGCGCACCTTCCTGCAGTTCGCGGCCGATGATCGCGGGCGGCAGCGCGGCCACGCCGAAGCCGTTCGCGACGAGCCGGATCATCGCGGCGACCGACGTGATGCAGTTGATGCTGGCCGGCCGTTCGACGGCCGCGAACAGCCGCTCGATCGTCGCGTGCGGACCCGAGTGGCGCGAGAAGCTGATGATCGGATATGCAGCGAGCCGCGCGACGTCGAGCCGTTCGCCGCCGAGCCCGAGACGCGGGCTTGCCGCCCAGTGCACCGGGAATTCGCACAGCGGCAGGTTCGTGAAGTCGGGGCCGGGCACCGGGTCGGTCTGCAGGATCAGGTCGACGCCGTCGGTGCTCAGCAGCCGGATCAGGTGCAGCGTCGTGTCGCTCGTGATCTCGACGTCGAGGCGCGGATAGCGCTCGCGCAGTTGCGCCATCAGCGCCGGAAACCAGCTGTGCACGATCGACTCGATCACGCCGATCCGGATCAGGCCGGCGTCGCTCGCCGCATCGATGTCGCGTCGCATCTCGCTGTCGAGCCGCACGATCCGCTCGGCATACGCGAGCATGCGCCGGCCCGCGGGCGTGAGCGTGGCCGAACGCGTGTTGCGGTCGAACAGGCGCACGTCGAACGCCTCTTCCAGCGACGCGATGCGGCTCGACACGGCGGCCTGCGTCGTATGCAGCTTTTCGGCCGTGAGCCGGAAGTTTTCCAGCTTCGCGAGCCAGACGAAGGTTTCAAGAAACCGGATGTTCATCGAATCCCGAACGGTGAGGCGGTGCCGCGTGCGGCGGCGGATCGGTCGATGTTAGCGGATTTTCGGGCGGGCGAACGCGCCGGCCGTGCGGCGTGCCGGAAGACGAGCGGGAAACGTCGCGCGGCCGCATTCGGCGGCGCGTCGCGCGCAGCGGTATGGCCTTCCCCGTCGTTACAGCTTGTCGAATGCGAGCGTCGGTACGTCGACGACCATCGCGCCGCCGTCCGCGACGAGCGTCGCGCCGGTCACGAACGACGCGTCCGGCGACGCGAGGAACGCGCACACGGCCGCGATTTCGTCCGGATCGGCCGCGCGCCGCAGCGGCACGTCGGCGCTCACGCGCCCATACGCGCCGTCGAGCGTGTCGCCGTATGCGGACATCAGCGGTTCCATTTCCGCATCGGCCATCGGCGTGCGGACCCAGCCCGGGCATACCGCATTCGCGCGCACGCCGTGCGGCCCGTAGTCGCGGGCGAGCGACCGCGCGAGCCCGAGCAGCGCATGCTTGCCGACCGTGTAGCCGCAGACGCCGGGGCCGGCCGCGAGCGCGGCGATCGACGCGACCAGCACGATGCTGCCGCGCTGCGCGATCAGGTCGGGCAGGCACGCGCGGGCGCTGACGAACGCTGTGTCGAGGTTCGCGTGCATCGCATCGCGCCACCGGGCGTCGTCGGTTTCGTCCGCGCGGCCGAGACCGTGGCCGCCCGCGCAGGCCACGAGTGTGTCGACGCGGCCGAACTGTTCGGCGATTGCGGGCAGGAAACCGGCCCAATCCGCCGTGCTCGCCGCGTCGCCCGCGAGCGCGAGGCCGCCCGTTTCGGCGGCCAGCGCGTCGAGCGGTGCGCGACGTCGCCCGATCAGCACGACGCGGTCGCCGCGGGCCGCGAAGCGGCGCGCGCACGCAGCGCCGATGCCGGTGCCTGCGCCGGTGATCGCGATCGTACGGGGTTGCGGGTGCGTCATGTCGTTCTCCGGAAAGGTGTGGATTCCGGCCACTTTAGAGGCCGGCCGGCCGCGCGGCTATCAGCCGAATGGCTGAACGCGAACGACGGCGCGCAGCCGGCGACGCCGACTGATATCCGGACGCCGGACCAGTCCGGAATCCGGACGTCCGTCGCGGCGTCGTCCACCTGCGCCAATGCGCCCGGTTCGACGACCCCACGCCAGGCATGGCCTGGCGCGCTTCGAGTCGCCCGATCCGCCGAATGGCACGGTTGTTGCCTCCTTGCAGACGAGCCGGCGCCCGGGTTCGAACGATGACCTCGCTCGAACCGGGACACGGCTCATCACGACTTCAATCATTGGAGACATCAACCATGGAAGGACTTTCGCAAGTCCAGGTCTTGGGCATCGACGCGGGCGGCACGATGACCGACACCTTCTTCGTGCGCGAGGACGGACGGTTCGTCGTCGGCAAGGCGCAAAGCAATCCGGAGGACGAGTCGCTAGCGATTTTCAACTCGTCGCAGGATGCGCTCGCCCACTGGCAACGCGACGTCGACGACGTCTATCCGGAACTCGTCACCTGCGTGTATTCCGGCACGGCGATGCTCAACCGCGTCGTGCAACGCAAGGGGCTCGACGTCGGGCTGCTCGTCAACAAGGGCTTCGAGCACGTGCACCTGATGGGGCGCGCGATCCAGAGCTACCTCGGGTACGCGCTCGAAGAGCGCATCCACCTGAATACGCACCGCTACGACGAGCCGCTCGTGCCGTTGTCGCGCACGCGCGGCGTCACCGAGCGTACCGACGTCCAGGGCGAAATCGTCATTCCGCTGCGGGAAAGCGAAGTGCGGCAGGCCACGCGGGAGCTGGTCGCCGCCGGCGCCAAGGCGATCGTCATCTGCTTTCTCCAGTCGCACAAGAACGCGACGAGCGAGCGCCAGGCACGCGACATCGTGCGCGACGAGCTGGCCGGGCACGGCGTCGATCTCCCGGTTTTCGCGTCGGTCGACTACTACCCGCAGCGCAAGGAAAGCCACCGGATGAACACGACGGTGCTCGAGGCGTATGCGGCCGAACCGTCGCGGCAGACACTCAGGAAGGTGAGCGACCGCTTTCGCAAGCACGGCGCGAAATTCGACCTGCGGGTGATGGCGACGCACGGTGGCACGATCAGCTGGAAAGCGAAGGAACTGGCACGCACCATCGTGTCGGGGCCGATCGGCGGCGTGATCGGCTCGAAGCTGCTCGGCGAGGCGCTCGGCTACGACAACATCGCGTGCTCGGACATCGGCGGCACGTCGTTCGACATGGCGCTCATCACCAAGGGCAAATTCGCGATCGCGTCCGACCCGGACATGGCGCGCCTCGTGCTGTCGCTGCCGCTCGTCACGATGGACTCGGTCGGCGCGGGCGCCGGCAGCTTCGTGCGGCTCGATCCGTACAGCGGCGCCATCAAGCTCGGGCCGGACAGCGCAGGCTATCGCGTCGGCACGTGCTGGCCCGACAGCGGCCTGACGACGGTGTCCGTGTCCGATTGCCACGTCGTGCTCGGCTACCTGAATCCCGACAACTTCCTCGGCGGCCAGATCAAGCTCGACGTGAATCGCGCCCGCGAGCACATCCGCGCGCAGATCGCCGAGCCGCTCGGGCTCTCCGTGGAGGATGCGGCGGCCGGCGTGATCGAACTGCTCGACCTGCAGCTGCGCGAATACCTGCGCTCGAACGTCAGCGCGAAAGGCTACAGCCCGACCGAATTCGTGTGCTTCTCGTACGGCGGCGCGGGGCCGGTTCATACCTATGGCTACACCGAAGGGCTGGGCTTCAAGGACGTCGTCGTGCCGGCGTGGGCGGCGGGCTTCTCGGCATTCGGCTGCGCGTGCGCGGATTTCGAGTATCGCTACGACAAGAGCGTCGATCTCGCGTTGCCGCAACTCGCATCCGACGACGAAAAGGCGGGTGCCGCGCAGACGATCCAGAAGGCCTGGTCCGAACTGACGGCCAAGGTGATCGACGAGTTTCGCATCAACGGCTTCAGCGAGCGGGACGTGATCCTGCGGCCGGGCTTCCGGATGCAGTACATGGGCCAGCTCAACGACCTCGAAATCGAGTCGCCGATCGCGAGCGCGTCCGGTGCGCACGACTGGGACAAGATCGTGACCGCGTTCGAAGACACCTACGGCCGCGTGTATGCGAGTTCCGCGCGCTCGCCGGAGCTGGGTTTCTCGGTCACGGGCGCGATCATGCGCGGCATGGTCGTCACGCAGAAGCCGGTCTTGCCGGAAGACCCGGTCGCCGAGCCGGCGCCGCCGGCGGACGCGCGCATCGGCACGCGGCGTCTGTATCGGAACAAGCAGTGGCACGACGCGGTGATCTGGCGGATGGAGTCGCTCAAGCCGGGCAACGAGATCGCGGGCCCCGCGATCATCGAATCCGACGCGACGACGTTCGTCGTCCCCGAGGGTTTCGCCACCACGCTCGACAAGCACCGCCTCTTCCACCTCAGGGAAGTCAAGTAAGGAGACATGCGATGAACATGATGTCCAGCCAGGAAGTCGGTTTCGCCGATCTGCTGAAGAACGGCCAGACGCTCAAGCAGTTTCGCGACGGCATTCTCGAGCGCACCGAGCGAACCGGCCATTACAACGGGCTCGAGCGGCTCGAGCTGCGCGAGCGCGATCCGATCCGCTACGAGAAGATGTTCTCGAAGCTGCGCGGCGGCCTCGTGCATGCGCGCGAAACGGCCAAGAAGATCGCCGCGAGCCCGATCGTCGAGCAGGAAGGCGAGCTGTGCTTCACGCTCTACAACGCGGCGGGCGACTGCGTGCTCACGTCGACCGGGATCATCATCCACGTCGGCACGATGGGCGCGGCGATCAAGTACATGATCGAGAACAACTGGGAAGCCAACCCGGGCATTCAGCCCGGCGACATGTTCACCAACAACGACTGCTCAATCGGCAACGTCCACCCGTGCGACATCGCGACGATCGTGCCGATTTTCGCGCACGGCAAGCTGGTCGGCTGGGTCGGCGGCGTCACGCACGTGATCGATACGGGCGCGGTGACGCCGGGATCGATGTCGACGGGCCAGGTGCAGCGCTTCGGCGACGGCTACATGATCACGTGCCGCAAGACGGGCGTGAACGATACGCCGCTGCGCGACTGGCTGCACGAGAGCCAGCGCTCGGTTCGCACGCCGAAGTACTGGATTCTCGACGAGCGCACGCGCATCGCCGGCTGCCACATGATCCGCGACCTGATCGAGGAAGTGATCGCCGAGGAGGGCCTCGACGCATACGAGGAATTCAGCTACGAGGTGATCGAGGAAGGGCGTCGCGGCCTGCAGACGCGCATCAAGGCGATGACGCTGCCCGGCAAGTATCGCAAGGTCGCGTTCGTCGACGTGCCGTACAACCATCCGGACGTGCAGACGTCGTCGGCGTTCGCGAAGCTCGACTCGATCATGCATTCGCCGGTCGAGATGGAGATCCGCAAGGACGGCTCGTGGCGGCTCGATTTCGAGGGCGCGAGCCGTTGGGGCTGGCACTCGTACAACGCGCACCAGGTCGCGTTCACGAGCGGCATCTGGGTGATGATGACGCAGACGCTGGTGCCGACGCAGCGCATCAACGACGGTGCGTATTTCGGCACCGAATTCCATCTGCCCAAGGGCGCATGGATGAATCCGGACGACCGCCGCACCGGGCACGCCTACGCGTGGCACTTCCTGGTGTCGGGCTGGAGCGCGATGTGGCGCGGCCTGTCGCAGGCGTATTTCAGCCGCGGCTATCTCGAGGAAGTCAACGCGGGGAACGCGAACACGTCGAACTGGCTGCAGGGCGGCGGGATCAACCAGGACGGCGACATCCATGCGGTGAACAGCTTCGAGGCTTCGTCGTGCGGCACCGGCGCATGCGCGATCAAGGACGGCCTGAATCATGCGGCCGCGATCTGGAACCCCGAAGGCGACATGGGCGACATCGAGATCTGGGAGATGGCCGAGCCGCTGCTGTACCTCGGCCGCAACGTGAAGTCGAATTCCGGCGGCTACGGCAAATACCGCGGCGGCTGCGGATTCGAGACGCTGCGCATGGTCTGGAAGGCGCAGGACTGGACGATGTTCTTCATGGGCAACGGCTACATGAACAGCGACTGGGGGCTGATGGGCGGCTACCCGCCTGCCACCGGCTATCGCTTCGAAGCGCATCGCACGGGCCTCGAGGAACGCATCGCGCGGGGCGAGAGCCTGCCGCTCGGCGGCGACACGAATCCGGACCTGCCGGACTACGAAAGCCACCTGAACGCCGGTGCGATCGTCAAGCGCGACCAGCAGTGCATGACCACGGAGGACTGCTACAGCAACTACGATCTCTACCTGAACTACCTGCGCGGCGGCCCCGGCTTCGGCGATCCGCTCGACCGGGAAATCGACGCGATCGAACGCGATCTCAACAATGCGGTGCTGCTGCCCGAATACGCGCAGAAGGTCTACGGGGCGGTCGCGACACGGAATGCCAACGGCATCTGGACGGTCGACCCGCAGGCGAGCGCGCTGCAGCGCATCGAGATCCGCAACGCGCGTCTCGCACGCTCGCAACCGACCCGCGAATGGATGAAGGGCGAGCGCGAACGGATCCTGCTCAAGCACGCGTCTACGCAGGTGCAGCATATGTTCGCGACGAGCTTCGGCCTGTCGGAGAAATTCGAGCAGCAGTTCCGCACGTTCTGGGAACTGCCGGACACGTGGACGCTCACCGAGGACGAGCTCGACGTGCCGACCTACGGTTCGAAATTCCGCATGGACCTGTCGAAGATGCCCGACGTCAATACGGTGGTGCTGGTCGAGGAGTGACCCGGATTCCCCTACGCACCATCACCCACATGGAGGACTGGAAATGTCTACCTACACCAAGGAACAGATCAGGAACATGGTCGACGGCAAGCTCGACTGGGACACGACGTTGCGCATGCTGTCGATGCCGAAGGACGGCGAGCGTTTCCGGATGTATGTCGAGGCGCTGCAGCAGAAGCTCGGCTGGAAGGACCGCATCGTGTTGCCGCTCGGCCCGCACCTGTACATCGTGCAGCAATGGGCGACCAAGCACTGGGTCACGCAGTGCGACTGCGGCCACGTGTTCTGCGATTACCGCGACAACTGGAAGCTGCACGCGAACGTCTTCGTGCGCGAATCCGACGAGGCGATGGACGAGGTCTATCCCCGCCTGATGGCGCCGGATACGCAATGGCAGGTCTATCGCGAATACTACTGTCCGACCTGCGCAGCGATGCACGACGTCGAGGCGCCTACGCCGTGGTATCCGGTCATTCACGACTTCGAGCCCGACATCGATGCGTTCTACGCGGAATGGGTGCATCTGCCGGTTCCGGAGCGTGCGCAATGATCTGACATGCGAGTCCGTTCGCGGGGCCCGGCATTCGCCGGCCCCGTCGGCCCGGCTCGCGCCAGGCGTTCTATTTCCGGCCGTTCGATTTTCGAACGGCCGGTTTCTTTTCGGTCACCGGTTTCCGGCGGCGCACCGCACCGCGCGCCAGCTTGCGGGTCACCACCAGCTGGCGCGCGCATTGCTTGCAGTGGCTCGTATCCGGACGGCCGCCCAGGCGCCGTAACGGAGTACGATAGTCGCCACGCCCGCCGCCGGTTGCGGCCAGGCACCCCGCAAAGTCGACAAAAAAGGCCGCTATGACGGCCTTGCGGTTCGTGTCGTCACGAAACCGACAGGAGACAGACATGCAACAGAGAGGCACGCCGATGGACTGGTTTCCCAGTCCACACCACGACGCGAGCATCATGGCCGCATGGGAGCATCTGCTGACCGGCAGCGACTGGCGTTCGCCCGACGTACGCGGCGTGGTCGACGATTCGTGGCAGCGCTGTCTCGTCAGCCACGTCGATCCCGGCGTCGATCGCGCGCCGCCGCCGCTCGATGAAGACGGGCTCGTGCAGCGGCGCAGGTCGAACGGCCGCCTCGTCGATGCCAGTCTGCCGCTGATGCAGCAGACCCGGGATTTCCTGGCGCAGACGGGCACGGTGATGCTGCTGGCCGATCCGAGCGGAATGATCCTCCAGCACGAAGGCGACATGCGGATCGTCGAGCCGGCGCGCGAGGTCGGCCTCATTCCCGGCTGCGAGTGGACCGAGCTGAATTGCGGCACCAATGCGATCGGCACCGCGCTCGCGCTCCGGGAGCCGGTCCAGATCCATGGCGCGGAGCACTTCTGCGCAGGCATCAAGCGCTGGACCTGCTCGGCGACCGTCATCCAGGATCCCCGCGACGGGCACGTCCTGGGCGTGATCGACATTTCGGGGCTCGCGCAGACCTACAACCCGTACAGCCTTGCGCTCGCGGTATCGCTCGCGGGCCGGATCGAAAGCCGGCTCGCGAAGGAGGGCATGGCGCGCCGCCTGAGCCTGCTCGATCGTTGCGCGTCCCGCTTCGGCGCATCGTCCGCCGATGCGGTGATCGTCGTCGACGAACGCGGCCGGCTCGTCAAGGCCAATGCGCAGGTCGTTGCGGTGCTGCGCCGGCTCGGATTCGACATCCGGTGCGATGCGGCCTTCGCGTTGCCCGAACTCGAGCGCTATGCGGACGACGGCCGCCTGCCGGCGAGTGCGCCGGCATGGCTGTCGAGCAGCCACGTCGAAACCGTGCGCGACGGGGCGGACGTGCTGGGCTACATGATCGTGACGCCGGGCATCGCGAATCCTCGCGGGGCTGTCCCGATCGCGCGCGGACGGGAGCGGCGCGGCGGCGAGCCGCGCGGGTTCGAGCGCATCGTCGGCGACAGCGCCGCGCTGCGGGAGGCCGTGAATCGTGCGCGCCAGCTCGCGCCGTCCAGGGTGCCGGTGCTGTTGCTCGGCGACACCGGCGTCGGCAAGGAACTGTTCGCGCAGGGTATCCACCAGGCGAGCGATCGCGCCGACGCGCCGTTCGTCGCGCTCAACTGCGGCGGGTTGTCGAGGGACCTCCTCGCCAGCGAGTTGTTCGGCTACGCGGAAGGGGCCTTTACCGGCGCGCGCAAGTCCGGCGCCGCGGGCAAGATCGAAGCGGCCGACGGCGGCACGCTGTTTCTCGACGAGATAGGGGAAATGCCGCTCGACATCCAGCCGCATCTGCTGCGGGTGCTGGAGGAGAGCGAAATCTACCGCCTCGGCGAGAACACGCCGCGCAGGGTGAATTTCCGGCTGGTCGCGGCGACGCACCGGGATCTGAAGGATGCCGTCGCGAACGGCCGGTTCCGGATGGATCTGTACTACCGGATCGCGGTCACGACCGTGTCGATTCCGAGCTTGCGCGAGCGCGGCGAGGATCTGCCGGCGCTGATCGCGCATTGGCTCGGACACCTGTGCGAGTCCTATGGCCTTTCCCCGCGCTCGTTCGACGATGACGCGTACGAGCGGCTGTTGCGCTACGCGTGGCCCGGCAACGTGCGTGAACTGCGGAACGCGATCGAGGGGGCGCTGCTGCTGTCGGATGGCCCCGTGATCACGGCCGACAAGCTGCCCGCCGAGATCGGCATGGCGGCCTCGATCGATGCGTACGCCGCGCGGCCCGTCGACACGCTTGTGCCGGATGCCGACGAGTCGTTGCGGAAGGCCGAGGCGGAATCCATCCGGCGCGCGCTTGCGCGTCATGCCGGCAATCTGACGCAGGCGGCAAGTCAGCTCGGCATCGCGAAGAGCACGCTCTACGAAAAGATCCGCAAGTATCGCCTGCTCGATGCGGTGAGCGACGTCCGCCGGAGTCGCGCGAAGTCAGTCTCGGCAGGCAGCTGACCGCGCGGACAACCAGGTTCTTCGGCGACTTCCCGTCCTCCCGGGTCGCACGAATCGTCATTTTGCAAAGAATGACGATGTCGCCGGCCTGATTGCCCGCTCCATGCTTCATAATTTTTACGATATGACGTCCGCGTCGGCAAAGCGGTGCGCGTGCCTGCGTGTCATCCGGAGGCTGCGCCCGACATGTGTCGACCGGTCCGCGCGATACCGCGGTATCGCGGGGCCGACCGGGCGACGCCGTGCGAGCGCGGGTCGGCGGACCGGAAGAATCAATCGCCTGGCGGGGGCTGTCCCGTCAGCGCAACGACAAGAAAGGGAGGGGCCGGCAATGAGGCTGGACGACGAAAGAGAGAGCGTGAACGTGGAGGATCGCCGCGGCGGCGGTTTCGTCGGCGGGCGCGGCGCGACGATCGGCATCGGTACGATCGTGGTCGCGTTTGCCGCCTCGTATTTTCTCGGGATCGACCCGCGCGTGATTCTGGAGGGCGCATCGGCGCTGCAAGGTGCGCAGCAGCAGGCGCAGCCCGCGCCAGCGCAGCGTCAGGGCGCGCCGGCGAACGATCCAGGTGCGGTGTTCACGCGCAAGGTGCTCGGTAATATCGAGCGCACGTGGACGAGCGTCTTCAATACCCAGTTGCACGCGCAATACGAGCCGCCGAAGCTCGTGATGTTCACGAACTCGACGCCGACCGCGTGCGGCACCGGCCAGACCGCGATGGGGCCGTTCTACTGCCCGGCCGACCGCAAGGTGTATATCGATCTCGGCTTCTACGACGAGCTGCGCAAGCGGTTCGGTGCGGGCGGCGATTTCGCGCAAGCCTACGTGATCGCGCATGAAGTCGGCCACCATGTGCAGAACCTGCTCGGCATTTCCGACAAGGTCGACGCCGCGCGCCGGCGCTCGAGCGAGGCACGCTCGAACGCACTGTCGGTGCGGATGGAACTGCAGGCCGACTGTTTCGCCGGCGTGTGGGCGAACAATGCGCAGCGTGCGAACCAGCGGCTCATGGAGCCGGGCGATTTCGAACAGGGGCTGAAGGCGGCTGCCGCGATCGGCGACGATCGGCTGCAGCAGCAAGGGCAGGGCTACGTCGTGCCGGAGAGCTTCACGCACGGCACCAGCGAGCAGCGCGTGTACTGGCTGCGGCGCGGGATGGAGTCGGGCGAGGTGAGCGCCTGCGATACGTTCGCCGCGAACGCGCATTGATGTGGCGCTGCGCCGGTGTCCCAAGCCGGTACGCGCGTTTCGGTTGAGGTTGGCCTGATCGTTCCAACCCGGTGCGATCGACGCGCACGATGTTGCGCGCCCCGTTCGGCGTTCATCGCCGAAGGCGCAACGCCCCATGCGCGGTTTCCGTCGCAGATGCTCGCGTCGCGACACGGCGGGCGGTCTTCCCTGCGCCGCCCGAAGCCGAATTGCCGATTTGTGCTCACCGGCGCATTTCGGCGCCGGTAGGCTGGCCCGAACTTCGACGCGTTCGGCCGCCGGCCGCCCCCATCATGCCGACCTCATCCGTTTCCGCCGACCACGAAGCCGCCGACTGGCAGCGCGCGCTGCGCGCGTGCGTGGATGCGTTCGACGCATTCGCGAGCCCGTCCGCGATCGTGTTCTATCGGCTCGACCAGAGCGGCGAACCGGCCGATTTCGAGCTGTTCGGCATGCCGGAGCCGATGCATCGCACCTACATCGCGCGCTACCGGATGCTCGATCCGCTGCATCCGTCGCGCTGCGCGGCAGGCGAACGCGCGGTCGTGACGCTCGCGTCCCAATTGCCTGACGAAAGACGCGATGCGTCCGCGTACTGGACCCGTTTCCTGCGGCGGCACGATGTGGCCGACGTCGTCGAAATCTGGTTGCGCGACGAAGCCCGGCGGACCGTCGGCGCGTTTTCGCTGCTGCGCTTCGGGAGCGGCGATGCTCGCGGCGACGGCATGGCCGGACGGTTTGCGCCGGGCGAGATCGACGCGCTGGCGCGGCTGCAGCCGGTGGCCGAAGCCGCGCTGGGCCCGCTGTTGCGCGCGCGTCGCGGGATTCACCGGATCGGCTGCGAGGAGCGGCTGACCTACCGCGAGGAGCAGATCGCGCGGCTCGTGCGCGACGGCCGCTCGAACAAGGAGATCGCACGCGACCTCGCGCTCGGGCAGCCGACCGTCAAGACGCACCTGATGCGCATGTACCGGAAGCTCGGCGTGTCCAACCGCACGGAGCTGGTCGGCGCGTTGTTCCTGTAATTTTTTCCGTATTCGCGTTCACGCCGCGCCATTGGTCTGACGATAGGGCGGCGTTCGCACGTCGCCGTTACACGTTCCGGCATCACCCGCATTTCGATCTCCACGCGCTGCCAATTTGCGCTCACCCGGCGCACTTCCTCGTCGATACATTGGCCTGAAGCCCGCCTGCCCGAGCGCATGCGGCCAGCCACGACAATTATCGAGACGCCCATGAGCAACACGAACTTCGTCGCTGTCAGCGACACCGTGCGCACTTTCGTCGCGCGCGACTTCGGCCTTTTCATCGACGGTCAAATGCAGCCCGCGCACTCGCCGGCCCGGCTCGACGTGTACGACCCGGCGACGGGCGAACGACTCGCGACGGTCGCCGATGCCGACGCGCAGGACGTCGATCGCGCGGTCGCCAGCGCGAAGCACGCATTCGACTCGCGCGTATGGCGCGGGCTGCGCCCGGCCGACCGCGAGCGCATCCTCCTGAAGCTCGCCGACCTGATCGAAGCCGACGCCGAAACGCTCGCACAGCTCGAAACGCTGAACCAGGGCAAGTCGATCCACGTGTCGCGCGCGGTCGAAGTCGGCGCGAGCGTCGAATACGTGCGCTACATGGCCGGCTGGGCGACCAAGATCACCGGCCAGACGCTCGACGTGTCGATCCCGTTCCCGCCCGGCGCGCGCTATACGGCCTATACGCGCAAGGAGCCGGTCGGCGTGGTGGCCGCGATCGTGCCGTGGAATTTCCCGCTGATGATCGCGGTGTGGAAGCTGATTCCTGCGCTCGCGGCCGGCTGCACGATCGTGCTGAAGCCGTCGCCGGAAACGCCGCTCACCGCGCTGCGCCTGGCCGAACTGGCCCGCGAAGCCGGCGTGCCGCCCGGCGTGTTCAACGTCGTCACCGGCGGCCGCACCTGCGGCGCCGCGTTGTCGGGCCACCCGTCGATCGCGAAGATCTCGTTCACCGGCTCGACCGCGACCGGCAAGCTGGTCGGCGCGGTGGCCGTGCAGAACATGACGCGCTTCTCGCTCGAGCTTGGCGGCAAGAACCCGATCGTGATGCTCGACGACGTCGACGTCGCGCAGGCGCTCGACGGCGTCGCCGCCGGCGCGTTCTTCAACCAGGGGCAGGTGTGCGCGGCCGCATCGCGCATCTACGTGCACCGCAGCAAGTTCGCGCAGCTCGCGGACGGTCTCGCGGGCGTCGCGCAGTCGATGAAGCTCGGCGCGGGCCTCGACACGACCGCGCAGATCAACCCGCTCGTCTCCGCGCACCATCGCGACAAGGTCGTCGAGCACATCGAAGGCGCGCGTCGCGCGGGCCTTACGTTCCTCGCGGGCGGCACGCCGGCCGACGACCTGCCCGGCTACTACGTGAAGCCGGCGGTGATCGCCGATCCGCATCCGGACAGCGCGATCGTGCACGACGAAGTGTTCGGCCCGGTGATCGTCGTCGTGCCGTTCGACGATGCGGCCGACGCGGTGCGTCTCGCTAACGCGTCGCCGTACGGCCTCGCGGCGAGCATCTGGAGCAACGACCTGAAGCGCGTGATGAATCTCGTCCCGCAGATCGAGGCCGGCACCGTCTGGGTGAACTGCCATATCCCGCTCGATCCGTCGATGCCGTTCGGCGGCTACAAGCAATCGGGCATCGGCCGCGAGTTCGGCCAGTACGCGATCGAAGGCTTCACCGAAACCAAATCCGTCTGCATCGCGCACTGACGCGCGGCGCCCGTTCCGAATACCTGACACCCGAAGACCTCGACCCGGAGCGATCGGGGTTCAAACGATCCGAAAGTGGAGATTGCAATGAGCTACAACGAAGCGAAGTTCTGGCACCCGATGCTGCACCCGAACGAAATGAAACAGCGCAAGCCGATCCGCATCGTGCGCGGCGACGGCTGCTACGTGTTCGACGAAACCGGCAAGCAGCTCGTCGACGGCGTCGCGGGCCTGTGGAACGTGAACGTCGGGCACAACCGCCAGGAAGTGAAGGACGCGATCGTGCGCCAGCTCGACGAGCTTGAGTACTTCCAGCTGTTCGACGGCATCTCGCATCCGCGCGCGGAAGAACTGTCGACGAAGCTGATCGACATGATGGAGCCGGAGGGCATGCGCCGCGTGCTGTACAGCTCGGGCGGCTCCGACTCGATCGAGACCGCGCTGAAGATCGCGCGCCAGTACTGGAAGGTGCGCGGCCAGGCCGATCGCACGAAGTTCATCTCGCTGAAGCAGGGCTATCACGGCACGCACTTCGGCGGCGCGTCGGTGAACGGCAACACGGTGTTTCGCCGCAACTACGAGCCGAACCTGCCCGGCTGCTTCCACGTCGAGACGCCGTGGCTGTACCGCAATCCGTTCACGCAGGATCCGGAGGAGCTCGGCCGCATCTGCGCGGAAATGCTCGAGCGCGAGATCCAGTTCCAGAGCCCCGACACGGTCGCCGCGTTCATCGCGGAACCGGTGCAGGGCGCGGGCGGCGTGATCGTGCCGCCGGCCAACTACTGGCCGCTCGTGCGCGAGGTGTGCGACCGCTACGGCGTGCTGCTGATCGCCGACGAGGTCGTGACCGGTTTCGGCCGCAGCGGCAGCCTGTTCGGCAGCCGCGGCTGGGGGGTGCGCCCGGACATCATGTGTCTCGCGAAGGGCATCTCGTCCGGCTACGTGCCGCTCGGCGCGACGGCCGTGAATGCGCGCATCGAGGAGGCGTTTGCCGCGAACGCGGATTTCGGCGGCGCGATCATGCACGGCTACACGTACGCGGGGCACCCGGTCGCCTGCGCGGCCGCGATCGCGAGCCTCGACATCGTCGTGAAGGAAGACCTGCCCGCGAATGCGGCGAAGCAGGGCGCGTATCTGCTCAAAGCGCTGCAGTCGTTCCCGGAGCGTTTCGCGGCGGTCGGCGAGGTGCGCGGCAAGGGGCTGATGCTCGCGCTCGATCTCGTCGCGAACAAGACGACGCGCGAGCCGATCGATCCGCTGTCCGGCTATGCGAACGCCGTTGCGGAAGTGGCGCGCGAGCATGGCGTGCTGGTGCGTCCGGTCGGCACGAAGATCATCCTGTCGCCGCCGCTCGTGATCCAGCGCGAGCAGCTCGACCGGATCGTCGACGCGCTCGCGGCGGGCTTCGAGGCCGTGCCGTTCGCGTGAGCGCCTTACGGCACGCTCGCGTGACGACTAACCGGCGGCGGGCGGCCAGGCTGCCGCCGCCGGTTTGCCGATTTGGGCTATGACCGGATTATTTTGCCTGCGTATTTTTTCGACATCGGATCGAGTTTGAATGGACAGGGGCCCGGGTGCCGAAGCGCTGAAGCGCCGGCCCGGGCCGACCGCGAAGCAACGAACCGGCGCGGGCGCAGAAGCGCCGCCGCCGCTCGATAAGGGAAGGAGACAAAGATGTCGGGATGGTCTGGAGTGACTGGCGCCGCGGGCGATACACCCGCAGGCGCGCCGGTGGAAGCGGGCGGCGGCACGGTGCTGACGGCGGGCGCGGTCGGCTTTCCGACCGCGCTGGCGAGCGCCGTCGGCCTCATCATGGCGAGCCCGGTGATCCTCACCGCGACGTCGGGTTTCGGGATGGGCGGCTGGGCGTTCGCGGTCGCGATGATCATCGCGTTCGTGATGATGCAGGCGCAGGCGACCACCTTCTCCGAAGCCGCCGCGATGCTGCCGACGGCAGGCTCGGTTTACGATTACCTGTCGTGCGGGCTCGGCCGCTTCTGGGCGATCACCGGCACGATCTCCGCGTATTTCCTCGTGCACGTGTTCGCCGGCACGGCGGAGACGATCCTGAGCGGCATCATGGCGCTCGTGAACTTCGAGTCGCTGAACGCAGCATTCGAGAAGCACAACAGCTCGTGGCTCGTCGGCGTCGGCCTCGTGGTCACGTTCGCGATCACCAACATCGTCGGCATCAAGGTGTTCAGCAAGCTCGAGATCGTGCTGACGGCCGGCATGTGGCTGTCGTTGATGATCTTCGGGATCCTCGGGCTCGCGGCCGCGCCGGCCGTGCATCTCGACGGCTGGTTCGGCGGCTCGACGGTCGGCACGTCGATCCCGGCCGTGCTGTCGCTGGTCGGGATGGCGATGTTCATGTTCGTCGGCTGCGAGTTCGTCACGCCGCTCGCGCCGGAGATGAAGGCGCCGGGCCGCACGATTCCGAGCGCGATGGCGATCGGCCTCGTCGGCGTCGCGATCTGCATGTTCCTGTACGGCGCGGCGATCCGCCGCCAGGTCGCGAACGTGCCGGTGAGCCCCGACGGACTCACGCACCTGCTCGACACGCCGGGCGCGATCCCGGCGTTCGCGCTGCAGGTGCTGGGGCCGTTCGGCCGCATCTGGTTCGGCATCGCGTTCCTGTGCGCGGGCGCCGCGACCATCAACACGCTGATGGCCGGGCTGCCGCGCATCCTGTACGGGATGGCGATCGACGGCGCGCTGCCGCGCTGCTTCGGGTATCTGCATCCGCGCTTCAAGACGCCGGTGGTCGGCATCGTCGCGGCGGCGATCGTGCCGATCTTCCATGCGTGGCTGATCAACGGCAATCTCGACAGCATCCTGCACCTCGTGCTCGCCGCGACCTGCGCGTGGGGCACCGCGTACCTGCTCGTCACCGCGTCGGTCGTGATGCTGCGCATCCGCCGCCCGGACCTGCCGCGCCCGTACCGTTCGCCGCTGTTCCCGCTGCCGCAGATCGTGTCGAGCGTCGGCATCGTGCTCGCGATCTGGTACATCACGCCGCCCGGCATGAACGCGCGCGACATCTATGTGCCGTTCGGCGCGATGCTCGGGCTCACCGCGCTGTATGCGCTGTTCTGGACGATCGTCGTGCAGCGCCGGCATCCTTTCAAGCCGGTGCCGGTCGAAGAAGTGCTGCGCAACGAGCACGTCGCATCGTGAGGGCCGCGCTCGCCCGCTGGCGCGCGGCGCCCGATACGCCGCTGCCCGGCCACCGGCCCGGTGCGATCGCCGCCCGCGTGCTCGCCGACCTGGGCGCCGCGCGCGATGCGCACGGCACGGCCGGCGATACGATGGCGCGGTTGCCGAACGGCGTGCGCGTGAGCGTCGGCGAACGGGTCGACCGGCAGTTCCTGATGCATACGGTCAGCGTGACGGTCGCGGTTGCCGCGCGCGGCCCGGCCGCCGAGGGCAGCGCCCGCGTGCTGCAGACCGGCTGGCTGCGGCGCACCGGCGTCGCGGCCGAAGCCGCGCCGGGATGCGCCCCCGAATTCGTGCGGACGGTGGCCGCGCTCGTCGCCCGGCCGTCGCTCGCCGACGCGCTGCGCCCGCTGCACCTGACCGACTGCACGATCACCGCGCGCGACGGGCGCTGGACGCTCTCCATCGTGCCGTTCGGCGGCAGCGAAGTCGTGAACCGGATGCCGTCGTTTCGCCGCTACGTTCGGCTGACCGGCGAACAGGCCGCCGCGCTGTCGGCGGCCTGTCTTGCATTCGAAACCGCACTACGCGGAATTTTGCGGGGGTAAGCTGTGACGTTGCGTGCCGTGAGAACCCGGCGGGCGCGATGAAGAGTCAGGGTTTTACCGGAGATGCCGATGCTGTTCCAGTCACGCTCACACGAAGACGTGCACGATCACGGGCTCGCCATCGCGGGCTGGCATCAGGTCTATCGCCAGATGACGCCGGGCCGGTTCAAGGGCACCGTCACGCAGGTGCTGTACGACGACTTTCATTTCTTCCGCGAGACGACCAATCGCCGCGTCGCGCAAACCGGCGTCGCGCCCGACGGGCGCACGTCGCTCGCGGTGCCGCTGTCGGTGCCGCTCGCCGGCACGTTCCAGGGCCAGCCGGTCGATGGCTATGCGCTGCTCGCCCTGCGCGCCGGCGAGGATTTCGAATTCCATACGCCGGAAGGGATGGGGCTCGTCGGGATCAGCGCTGCATCCGACATGATCGACGAGCTGTGCGAAGCGGAGTTCGGCGTCGCCGGCGCGCGCAAGCTGCGCCATGTCACACGGCTGTCCGACGCGCAGGGCGTCGCGCTCGGCGCGCGGCTGTCGGCGCTGATCGACGACGCGCAACGCAACCCGGCCTGCCTCGACTATGCGGCCACCCGCAAGATGTTCCGCGACGCGATGCTCGGCATGTTCCTCGATGCGCTCGACCAGGGCATCGGCGTCGAGCGGCGCGACATCACGCATGCCACCTACAGCGATATCGTCAGCCGCTGCGAGAAGCATCTGCGCGAGCGGCCCGAGGAGCCCGTCACCGTGCTCGAGCTGTGCCGCGCGCTGCGCTGCAGTCGCCGCACGCTGCAGACGAGCTTCCAGCGCGTCGCCGACGTCACGCCCGTCGGCTATCTGCGCACCATCCGGCTGAACGCGGTGCGGCGCCTGCTGCGCACGACGTCCGCGCAGCAGCTCGGCGTCGGCGAGGCCGCCGCGAGCTGGGGGTTCACGCATCTCGGCTATTTCGCCCGCGAGTATCGCGACCTGTTCGGCGAGTTGCCGTCGCAAACCTTGCGGCCCGAGTGACGTACGAACCTCGCGACGGCGTCGTCGAGCGCCGTCGCGACCCGTCTGCTTCACCATTTGCTGATTTGGGATAGAGGTCCCGAATTTTCGCTGGATAGAGTCCTGTCACCCATATCGACAACGCCATCGGTTTGCAGTGCGAATCGATGAAAACAGAGGGCGGGACATGAAGATCGGACGACGACTGGCTGCTGCGGCGGCTACGCTGGGTTGCATGCACGCACACGCACAGACCTCCGGCAGCGTCACGCTGTACGGCACGGTGGACACCGGCATCATCTATTCGACGAACCAGCAGTTCACGCGCGCCGACGGCAGCACGAGCGGCGGGCATGCCTGGCAGATGGGCGGCGGCAACCTCGTGCCGTCGCGATTCGGCTTCCAGGGTGACGAGCCGCTCGGCGGCGGGCTCAGCGCGGTGTTCTCGCTCGAGCAGCAGTTCCTGTCCGCGAACGGACAGGCGCTGCAGGGCGGCACCGCGTTCAGCCGGCAGGCGTGGGTCGGGCTGCGCAAGGACACGATCGGCACGCTCGGCCTCGGCCGGCAATACGACTCGTACACCGACATGCTCGGCGCATATGCGTCGAGCAACAACTGGGCGACGCCGTACGGCTCGCATCTCGGCGATGTCGACAACCTGAACGCCGCCTTCAATTTCAACAACGCGGTGAAGTTCACCAGCGCCGACTTCAACGGCCTGACGGTCGGCGGCACGTTCAGCTTCGGCGGGCAGGCGGGCGACTTTTCCGCGAAGCGCGGCTATTCGGTCGCGGCGACCTACAACCGCGCGCCGGTCGCGTTCTCGGTCGGCTATCTCGACCTGCACCAGCCGCTCGACGCGGCGCTCGGCGGCGCGAGCGGCTATATCGGCGACTTCGCGTGCAGCAACCCCGGCGCGATGTACTGCCTGCTGCAGGACGCCGGCTCGATGCGCGCGTTCGGCGCGGGCGGCTCGGTGACGCTCGGCGCGGCGACGGTCGCGCTGACCTATACGCACACGCGTCTCGGCGACAGCCGCTACTTCTCGACCGACGCGCAGCCGCGCACGCAGGCATTCACGTTCGACATCGGCGAGCTGAACGTCACGTACATGTTCACGCCGGCGCTGCAGGGCGGCGTCGCGTACATCTTCAACGCCGCGCACACCGACGGACGCGGTACGACGCGTTTCCACCAGGTGAACATCGGCACGAACTACAGCCTGTCGAAGCGCACCGCGCTGTATGCGGTCGCGATCGGCCAGATCGCGAGCGGCACGGGGCTCGGCACCGATGCGGACGGCAACGCGGCGAACTACGCGCAGATTCCGGTGCTTGCGAACAGCAATTCGAGCCGGCAGCTCGCGGTGATGGCCGGCATTCGTGTGAATTTCTGACCGGGAACGGCGGGGCGGCGGCACGCCGGTCGCGGGTCGCCGTCGGCGCCCCATGCGCAAGGGCCGGCCCCGGTCAATTGATGGAAAGCCATGCTTGAAAAAAATCGTCCGTATGCTTAACTGAACGGGCTGATGGATAGAAACTGAATATGGCAAGCAATGGCGCGAAGGATTGGGGACGGTCTTTCCGCCATTTTCATCAGGAACCGGATCGTTGCGCCCGGTGCGGTACCGGGCGCAAGGGACGCGTGCCTTGTGGCATCCGGCTTGTCGCTTGCCACAATACCTTCACGGTCTACGTGAACAATGGCGACGCTTCAGGCGACCCGAAGTGTCGCCGGCGTTGCACACGTGTGCAACGCATGGCCGTCCCGCTACATACGTCGATCGAGAGAGACCTCATGACCCTGCTGAGCCGCCTGCGCGCGCTGTCCGCCGCCGTTGCGCTGTCCTTCGCCGCCTCGCACGCCTTCGCGGCGGATCTCGTCATCGCTGGCCGCGACGACATCTACGGCAAGGGGCTTGCCGACGCCGTTGCCGGTTTCAACAAGCTGCACCCTGGCACCGACATCGAGCTGCTCAAGCTGCCGAACGCGAACCTGTACCAGAAGCTGAAGCTGTCGATGCGCGAAGGCACCGGCGCCTACGACCTCGTGATGATGGACGACACGTGGGCGCCCGAATTCATCGGCAACGGCTGGCTGAAGCCGCTGCCGGCGTCGCTGGCGGACGCCGATCTCGTGCCGTCCACGGTCGCGCTCGGCCGCAACGCGGCGGGCGCGCTGTACGCGCTGCCGATCGTCGGCAACGTCGAGATGTTCGCGTACCGCAAGGACCTGCTCGCGAAATACAAGCTGCAGCCGCCGCGCAACTGGGACGACGTGCTGAAGATCGCGCAGACCGTCGGCGGGGCGGACAAGGGCATGTCGGGCGTGGTGTTCCGCGGCACGAAGGGCAACCCGATCGTGACCGGCTTCCTGCCGATCCTGTGGGCATACGGCGGCGACGTGTTCGACCATGCCGGCAATGTGACGATCGACTCGCGCGAGTCGCAGGCCGCGCTGAAGACTTTCCTGGCGCTGAAGGCGTTCGCGCCGAAGGACGTCGACGTGTACGGCGCGGCCGAAGTGCGCGATGCGCTGCAGCGCGGCACGGCCGCGCAATCGATCGAGGTGTGGCCTGCGTGGATTCCTGCGCTCGACGATCCGAAGCAGTCGCGCGTGGTCGGGCAGATCGCGCTGCAGCCGCCGCCCGGGCAGACCGCCGGCCCGGCGCCGATGCTCGGCATCTGGCAGATGGGCATCCCGAAGGACGCGCCGCACGCGAAGCTCGCGCAGGACTTCCTCGCGTACCTGACCGCGCGCGATACGCAAACGCGCCTGGCCGCCATCGGCATTCCGCCGACGCGCCGCAGCGTGTTTGCCGATCCTGCGCTGGTCCGCCTGTATCGCTGGTATCCCGATCAACTGAAGGCGCTCGAGGCCGGCCGTGCGCGGCCGCGCGTGAAGGACTGGCAGCAGATCGAAAGCATTCTCGGCGACCAGCTGCAGCTCGCGCTGACCGGGCAGGCCGCACCCGACGCCGCGCTGCGTCAGGCGCAGCAGAAGATCGCGCAGGCGATGGCCACGGCCGGCAAGTGACGGCTCGCCGTCACGCATCGTCCGGAATCCGCGCATGAAATCGCTCGGCCGCAGCCTGCCGTTCGTCGCGTTGCTCGGCCCCGCGCTGCTGGTGCTGGCCGCGCTCGCGCTGTATCCGGTCGCGCAGGTGCTGATCGATTCGTTCTGCCAGGTCGACTATGCGGCCGGTCATCGTGCGTTTGCCGGGCTCGCGAACTATCGCGCGGTGCTCGGCGACGACGCGTTCACGGCCGGCTTCGGCAACACGCTGCGCTTCACGATCGTCGCGTCGCTCGTCGAGGTCGCGCTCGGCTTCGGCCTCGCGCTGCTGTTCGTGCGCGCGTTCCCGGGGCGGCGCATCGCGCTGCCGCTCGCGATACTGCCGATGATGCTGTCCACGCTCGTGTGCTCGGCGATCTGGCGCAACTGGCTGAACTTCGACGGCTTCCTGAACGCGCTGCTGGCGACCTTCGGCATCGAAGGCGTGCGCTGGCTGTCCGATCCGCATCTCGCGCTGTGGTCGCTCGCGCTCGTCGACGTGTGGCAGTGGACGCCGATGGCGTTCCTGATCGTGCTCGCCGGGTTGCAGTCGATCCCGCAGGAGCTGTACGAAGCCGCGCGCACCGACGGCGCGAGCGAGTGGCAGTGCCTGCGCGACATCACGCTGCCGCTCGCGGCGCCCCAGATCGGCCTTGCGATGCTGCTGCGCTCGATCGACACCTTCAAGCTGTTCGACAAGGTCTATGCGCTGACGGGCGGCGGCCCCGGCAACGCGACGCAGACCCTGTCGACCTACATCTACGACACGGGCTTCCGCTTCTTCAACGTCGGGCCGGCGAGTGCCGCGTCGGTGCTGATGCTCGCGGCGTCCGCGCTGCTGGTCTCGGGATACGTATGGCAGACGGTTCGCAAGCGGCGCGCATGACGGGTGCCGCATTCGGTCGCACGGCGCCGTGGGCGCTGCGCTTCGTCGCGCTTGCGCTGTTGCTGCTGCCGTGCCTGTGGATGGCCGGCGCGGCCTTCATGCCGACGCTCGAACGCCTCGATCATCCGCTGCGGCTCTGGCCGGCCGCGCCGACATTCGAGCATTTCGTGTCGGTGTGGTCGAACGGCATCGGCGCGCCGCTCGCCAATTCGCTGCTGGTCGGGTTCGGCACGACGCTGCTGGCGCTGGCGCTCGCGTTTCCGGCCGCGTATGCGCTCGTGCGGCTGCGCTTTCCGGCACGGCTCGACCTGGTGTTCCTGATGCTCGTGCTGGCATTGAAGTTGATGCCGCCGATCACGATCGCGGTGCCGCTGTTCGCGCTCGCGAAGCGGCTGCATCTGCTCGATTCGACGTTCGGCCTGATGCTCGCCTATCAGATCTACGCGTTGCCGATGGCGATCTGGATGTTGCTTGCGTTCGTGCGCGACGTGCCGGTCGAATACGAGGAGGCCGCGTGCATCGACGGCGCGGGGCTCGCTCGGCGGCTCGTGCAGATCGTGCTGCCGCTGTGCGCGCCGGGGCTGATCGCAACCGCGATCTTCGTGTTCATCGCCGCATGGAACGAGTTCCTGATCGCGCTGCTGTTCGTGTCGACGCCGAGCCGCTTCACGCTGCCGCTCGCGATTGCCGGCTACGTGACGGAGAACGGCATCGACTGGGGCGACCTGATGAGCGCGGGGCTGCTGGCATCGCTGCCGACGCTCGCGGTGGCCGGCTACGTGCAGCGCTACCTGTTGCGCGGGTTCGCAGGCGGACTGAAGTGACGCGGCGCGTCATGCGCAGCTATGCCGCACCACCTGCGTAACCGGCACCACGCGCGTGCGCGACGCGCCGTCGAAAGTCTGGATCCGCTCGGCGAGCATGTCGACGGCCGCGTGCGCGAGGCCCTGCGTGTCCTGGCGCAGCGTCGTGAGCCGGTACGCGTCGTATTCGGCGGCGGGAATGTCGTCGAAGCCGATCACGCGCAGGTCGTCGGGCACGCGCAAGCCGAAGGCGTTGCGCGCGGCGTCGATCACGCCGAGCGCGAGCAGGTCGGACGAGCAGAACACGCCGTCCGGGCGCTCGCCGGACGCGAACAGTTGCCGTGCGGCGGCAAGCCCGCATGCATGGGTGTCGGATTGCGTGTCCAGCACGCGCACGAGCGTCGCATCGAATGCGTCGCCTTGCTTCAGCGCTTGCGCGAACGCTTGCGCGCGCGAGCGTGCGCTGTAGCTCGCCGTGCGCGGCCCGACGAACGCGAGCCGGCGCGCGCCCGCCCGCACGAGCCGCTGCGCGGCGTGGGCCGCGGCGGCCGCGTTGTCGCTGACCACGACATCCGCGCCCGGCAGGTTCGCCGCGCGGTTGATCATCACGACGGGAATCCGGTGTTCCAGATACTGCCGCGCGACCGACAGCGGCGGCGACGCGGACGTCATCACGAGCCCCGCGATCCGGTAGCTCAGCAGCCGTTCGAGCGATTGCCGGACCTGGCGCGGATCTTCCGCATTGGTCACGAGCGGCGTGAACGCGCGCTGCCCGAGCGCGGCCATCAGGTCCGACAGCAGCCGCGCGCGGAACGGATTCTCGAAGCCTGCCGTCACGACGCCGATCATGCTGCTGCGCTGCGTGATCATGTCGCGCGCGATCAGGTTGACCTGATAGCCCAGCGCACGCGCGGCCACCATCACGCGTTCGCGCGTTTCAGGTGCGATGCTCGCCGTCGGCGAGAATGCGCGCGACACCGCGGAGCGCGACACGCCGGCCCGCGCCGCGACATCCGACGCGGTCACCCACGTTTTTCTTTCCTTGTCCGTCATCGACTCATGATTCCTTCGCGACACGAAGCACACACGCCGCTGGCCGACTGGATGTCGGCGCTCGACGACACGCGGCCGCTGCATACGCTGACCCTACCGGGCAGCCATGACACCTGTGCGTATACCGTCGACGATACGCTCGTGCGCACCCAGCGTGCGCCGCTCGCCGCGCAGCTCGAGCATGGCGTGCGGCTGCTCGATATCCGCTGCCGGCACCGGCGCGATAGGTTCGACATCCATCACGGCGGGGTCCCGCTCGGGATGACGTTCGACGACGTGCTTGCAGACTGTACGCGCTTTCTCGATGCGCATCCGCGCGAATGCATCGTGATGTCGGTGAAGGACGAGTGGCCCGCGCACATGTGCACGCGCAGCTTCGATGCGACGTTCGATGCGCATTGCGGGCGGTATCCGCGGCTGCGCTGGCATGCGGGCGGCGCGCTGCCGGCGCTCGGCGACGTGCGCGGCGCGGTGGTGTTGTTTCGGCGGTTTCGCAGCAGCCGGCCGCTCGGTATCGATTTGACCGCCTGGCCCGATAACGCGACGTTTTCGATCGATCATCCCGACGCGGCGTTCGTGATCCAGGATGAATACCGGGTGCCGGTGGCCGGGTCAATTGCGTACAAGTGGCGGGTGATCGATGCGCTGCTGAGCGCGATGCCGTCGCCGCAAAGCGGCCGCTGGGCGATCAATTTCTCCAGCGGCACGGGGATGGGCGCGAATCCGTCAGTGGTTGCGCACGGCGACGGCAGGGTGGTGGGGATACACGCGCGGCTCGCCGAACGGTTGCGCGAGCAGCCCGGGCCGTGCGGCGCGATGCTGCTCGATTTCTGCGATGACGATGACTGGGCGCTGGTGCGGGCGTTGGTGGGGTGTAACGGGCACCGGTCTGTGCCCGGTGGCGGGCGCAGGATAGTGGGGTGTTAGACGGTTCGCGATCCGCATCGCACGCGCCGACGTCAGAAAAGCCCGCGCGCGCACCGCGAGCAGCGACCGGAAGCGGTCGGCGAGGATCAGAACGGCGAGCATCGTGCCGACCAGCGCGGCCGATGTATCGGGTTGGTCCCAATTCGGGACTACGGTTATGTTTATGCGAATCGTTGCCAAAAGAACCCTGCTGAATTTCATCGCCCGCCACGCGCAGGACGAGCAAGCGCTGCTGGCGTGGCATTCGGAAGCTGCGAAGGCGATCTGGAAGACCCTGCAGAACATCAAGGACCAGTACGCAAGCGCCAGTTTCGTTGGCCGGTACGGTGTGGTGTTCAACTTCAAGGGCAACGACTTCCGGTTGATCGTTGCGGTGGCTTATCAGATTGGCGTGGTGTCCGTGAAGTTTGCCGGCACGCACGCGGAATACGACAAAGTCGACGCGGCAACCGTGGAAATGGAGTAACGATATGGACATTCACCCGATTCGAACTGAAGCCGATTGCGAGGCTGCCCTGAAGGCGGTGTCCGCACTCGTCGATGCGGACACCGCACCTGGCTCGCCGAGGGCGACGAGTTGGAGATTCTGGCGATTCTGGTCGAGTGCTACGAGGCCGGGCACTTTCCGATGGCCGCGCCTAATCCGATCGATGCGATTAAGTTTCGGATGGAGCGGGCCGGCCTGTCGGTCCCCGGCATGCAGCCCTACATCGGAAACAGTAACCGCGTGTACGAGGTGCTCGCCGGGCGTCGGGCATTGAGCCTTGCCATGATTCGCAAGCTGCACGAGGGGCTGCATGTTCCGGCTGATGGGCTGATCGGAACCGCGCAATGAAAACGGCGCCTTGCGGCGCCGTGTCTGGTCATGCTGTCAGTTGAACTGATCTGCGCAATAGCGCATCAGTGCGCGCTCGACGGTTTCCATGGCATACGTGCCGCTGACCGGGCATCTTTGCCATGGGGCGTCGTTACCGCGTGGCGATGGCGACAGCTGCGCCTGCCATGGCGGCGGCACTGGTTCGGTTCGCAATCTTGATCGCGCGCCGCGTGAGGATGAACTTGCGCACGCGCGTCGCGACGAACGCCCACGCGCAGTCGGCCGTGATCAGCACGGCCAGCATCGTCGCGACGAGCTCGGCCCAGCCGGCCGTGCTGACGTGTGACAGGTCGATGATGGTCGGCAGGAGCGCGAGGTAGAAGAGAACAATCTTCGGATTGCCGAGCGTGACCAAGGTGCCCGCGACGAACATGTGCCACGGCGACTGGCCGCGCGGCAGGTCGTCGGCCTGCGTGCCGGTCGGCGCGGTCCACATCTTCCACGCGAGGAACAGCAGGTACGCGACGCCGAGCAGTTTCAGCACGAGCAGGCCCGTCTCGAACGTGCGCGCAAACGCGGACAGTCCGGCCACCGCCAGCGTGAGCCACAGCGCTTCGCCGATCCACATCGCGGCGAGGAACGGCAGCACGTCTCGCACGCCGTTCGTCAGCACGCGCGCGACGAGTGCGGCGACGCTGGGGCCGGGCGTGCCGGCGGTGACGAGCAGGGCGATGGCGAACACGGCGAGCGTGGACAGCGTCATGGCGAACCTCGTGAAAAGCGGCGTTCGAAAGATATGAAGTTTCGATTATAGTGACGGCCGTTCCCGCCTGCCTACCTCGTCGTGATGACAGTATCGATCCGGATTCGCCGCGCCACGCGCGAAGACGCGGCCGCCATGGCCGCAGTGGAAGTCGCCGCCGCACAGCGCTTTCGCAACATCGGCATGGCCGACATCGCAGACGGCGAGCCGACCGATGCGGCCGACGTGCTCGCGCGCATCGACGGCGGCCGCGCGTATGTCGCGACCGATGAAGCAGGCGTGTGCGTCGGCTTCGCGTTCTACCGCCTGCTCGATGCGCGGCGGCTCTATCTCGAGGAGTTGGATGTCGCGCCGTCGCATGCCGGGCAGCGGATCGGCGCGCGCCTGATCGAACAGATCGTCGCGCGCGCGGCGCAGGACGGCATCGCGCAGATCCTGCTGTCGACGTTTCGCGATGCGCCCTGGAATGCGCCGTACTACGCGCGCCTCGGCTTTCGCATCGTCGACGACGCTTCGCTCGACGACGCGTTGCGCGCGATCCGCGCGCACCACGTTGCCCGCGGGCTCGACGAGACGCAGCGCGTGTTCATGCGCGCGGACGTGCGCGCATGAACGGGTTGCCCGCCGTCAGGCCGCGTCGCTGAGCGCGGGGTAGTCGGTGTAGCCCGTTTCGCCTTCCGCGTAGAACGTCTCCGGCACCGGCTTGTTCAGCGGTGCGTCGAGTTCGAGGCGGCGCGGCAGGTCGGGGTTCGCGATGAACAGCTTGCCCCATGCGATCGCGTCGGCATGGCCGCTCGCGAGCGTTTCCTGTGCGGATTCCAGCGTGAACTGCTCGTTCGCGATCAGCGGGCCGCCGAACGCTTCCTTCAGACGCGGGCTCAGATGGTCGCCCGAATACGCTTCGCGCGTGAAAATGAACGCGATCTTGCGGCGGCCGAGTTCGCGCGCGACATAGCCGAACGTCGCGGCCGGATCGGAATCGCCCATCGTGTGCGCGTCGCCGCGCGGTGCGAGGTGCACGCCGACACGGCCCGCGCCCCATACGTCGATCGCCGCGTCGACCACTTCGAGCAGCAGGCGCGCGCGATTCTCGATCGGGCCGCCGTACGCGTCGGTGCGATGGTTGGTGCTGTCCTGCAGGAACTGGTCGAGCAGATAGCCGTTCGCGCCGTGGATCTCGACGCCGTCGAAGCCGGCCTTTTTCGCGTTCTCCGCGCCCTTGCGATATGCGGCGACGATGCCCGGGATTTCATCGAGCTCGAGCGCGCGCGGCGTCACGAACGGACGCTGCGGACGCACGAGGCTCACATGGCCGCCCGCGGCGATCGCGCTCGGCGCGACCGGCAGGTCGCCGTCCAGGAAGACGGGGTCGGAAATCCGGCCGACGTGCCAGAGCTGCAGCACGATGCGGCCGCCGGCCGCGTGCACGGCTTGCGTCACGCGCTTCCAGCCCTCGACCTGCTCGTCGGACCAGATGCCCGGCGTGTCCGCGTAGCCGACGCCCTGCGGCGTGACCGACGTCGCTTCGCTGATGATGAGGCCGGCCGACGCGCGCTCGGCGTAATAGCGGGCCATCAGGTCGTTCGGTACGCGCCCGACGCTTGCGCGGGCACGGGTGAGCGGCGCCATCACGACGCGGTTCGGCAGGTTCAGGTCGCCGAGGGTAACGGGATCGAACAGGGTAGGCATGGCAGATATCCTCTTCACGAAAAACGGGCAAGCCGGTGCAGGCACACGGCCGAAACCCGTAGGGCCGATTCGGCCGGTGGCTAGAGTTCGCGGCGCAACGCGTCGTGAAATGCGTCGATGACGGCCTCGTTGCGCCGGAAGAACGCCCACTGGCCGATCCGCGTCGACGTCACGAGCCCCGCGCGCTGCAGCGTCGCGAGGTGCGCGGAGACGGTCGACTGCGACAGCCCGCAGCGCGCGTCGATCTGGCCCGCGCAGACGCCGTGGTCGAACGGCAGCGTTTGTGCCGGGAAATGCGCGTCGGGCGTTTTCAGCCAGACGAGGATTTCCCTGCGCACGGGGTTCGAGAGCGCTTTCAGGATCGCGTCGATGTCGAGTTCGGTCGGCATGGAAAGGGCGGGTGGTCGGGGGAGCCGGTGCTGACGAGGTATCGTCGATGGCCGAATCTTATATCGGAAAATGACGATATTCGCGGAAGGCACTGATGCCAATGGGGTTGATAGTGATCCGCATTTCGGGGCCGGATGGTTCCCGGAACGCTTCTGGAGCGCCGGACTGCTGGCCAGTCACAGACAGTTTCCATTCCGATCGTAAAGATTCTTTCCGTTCAGATCGAATACGGTGTTCTGCCGTGTTGACCGCATGCGCCCGTCGGGCAAGGGTTTTCGGTTTGGTCTCGGCCTGGCACGGGCTTTGCGGTATTGGAGCGTAAATGAACCGGAGGAGTCCGCCCGATGCCAGCGAAACGTGCGACGGTCTCGAAAGCGATGGGGACGCCGAAGCCAGGCGGGCGTTGTCGCCGCAACGCGCAGGCATGCGATCCCGACGTGCTGTCCATGTCCGCATTGATGGGCCTCGTGGAAGCCGCCTGCGTCGACGCGATGTGCGACCGAATTCGGAACGATGAGTGTTCGATCGGCCGCATGACGCATTTCACGCATCTGGCGCCGACGCGATCGGATGTCCCGGTTTTCGTCACCGCGACGTTCCGGACGTTCGACGGCGAACGGTACTGGTTCGATGTCGTGGCGACCGATGCGGCCGGTCCGGTGGCGAGCGCGAGTCATGCGCGCTCGATCGTGGAGCGTTCCGCACTCGAGTTCCAGTGTGCAAGCCGTCGCGGCCGTGTCGGCGATATAGATTCGTCATGCTAAAGGAAGCGAGAACATGAAAGTGGAGTCGTCAATCAACGCAAACAACGCGCTTTTCGACGAGGCATTCGAAACCCTGCCGCCCGGGCAGGTGCGCCGGCATCAAGACGGGCTATGGTCGCCCCAGTGGGACTACATCCGTTCGATGTCGACGTTCTATCGCGGGAAGCTGTCGCGCTGGATCGACCGGGAAGTGACGCTGGATTCGCTGCAGGAGCTGCCTTTCACCGAGAAGGACGAACTCCGGGTCAGCCAGGAGGCGGCCTCTCCATTCGGCGACTACGTGGCTTGCGGCGAGGCGGGCGTGTCCCGCCTTCATCGCACCTCCGGGACGACCGGACGCCCGTTGATTCTTGCGAACAGCGCGGCCGATGCGTATCGGGTCGCCCGGGTCGGCGCGCGGTCGATGTGGGCCGCCGGGTTGCGGCCGACGGATCGCGTGGTTCACTGCCTGAACTACTGCATGTGGACCGGCGGCTTCACCGATCACACGATTCTCGAGGCGACCGGCGCGACGGTCGTGCCGTTCGGCGTGGGCAATACGCGTCTGCTGATCGACTCGATCGTCAATCTCGGCATCAACGCGATTTCGTGCACGCCTTCGTATCCGGGGCTCATCGAACAGATCCTGCGTGAATCGACCGATTTTCGCCCCCGAGACCTGAAGCTGACGTTGGGCCTGTTCGGCGGTGAGGCCGGGCTCGACAACCTGGATCTGCGCAACGCGATGGAAGAAAAGTGGGGCTTCCGGATCCGCAACGCCAACTTCGGTCTGTCGGAAGTGCTGAGCATTCTCGGCGGACAAACCGACTGGACCAACGATTTGCTGTATCACGCGAGCGACGTCGTCTTTGCCGAAATCGTCGATCCCGCCACGTTGCAACGCCTGCCGATCGAGGCGGGGACCGTCGGCGAACTCGTCTGTACGCACTTGCAGAAGGAGTGCCAGCCGCTCGT
This sequence comes from Burkholderia sp. WTPI3, assembly GCF_021483755.1. Classification (NCBI taxonomy): domain Bacteria; kingdom Pseudomonadati; phylum Pseudomonadota; class Betaproteobacteria; order Burkholderiales; family Burkholderiaceae; genus Burkholderia; species Burkholderia sp. WTPI3. The sequence continues at coordinate 45,412 of NZ_JAGIXF010000039.1, forward strand.
TCGCTACCGCACGCGAGACGTCGTCACCGTGACCGGCGTCGATCGCGGGCCGGACGGCCGCACGGCGTGGCGATTCCGCGTCACCGGCCGCACCGACGACATGTTCAACGTGCGCGGCATCAACGTGTTCCCGAGCGCCGTTCGCGTGGCCGTCGAATCGCTGCCGCAATGGGCGTCGGGAATCTTCCGGATCGTGTTGAAGGGGGACGGGCCGTACGACCGGATCACGATGACGGTCGAAGCCGCGCAGGGATTGCCGGCCGCCGACTGGCCGAAGGCCAGGGAGCAGGTCGAGGCGGCGATCCGCACGAGGGTCGGTTCGACGGCCGACGTGACGATGGTGCCGTTCGAGCATTTCCCGCGCACCGAAGGAAAAACCCGCTGGGTCGAAAAGGAGGCGTGATGAGCTACGCAAGAATCGAGAAATCGGGGGCCGTGTCGACGGTGACCCTCAATCGCCCGGAGCGGCTGAACGCGATCAGCGGCGACCTGCTGGACGATCTTCATCGGGCGCTGGTGGAGGCCAATGCCGATGACGGCTGCAACGCGATCGTATTCACGGGCGCGGGCCGGGCCTTCTGCGCGGGCGACGATCTGAAGGAGTTCGACAGGCAGACCGAGAGCGATGCAAGCATCCGCCGTCACGTCGAACGCATCCAGCAGATCACGCGCGACCTGATGTTCAACGGCAAACCGGTCATTGGCGCCGTGCACGGGTTTGCCGTCGGCGGTGGATTCGAGTGGCTGCTCAACTGCGATCTGGTCGTGGCGTCGGACGACCTGGTGTGTTTTTTCCCCGAAATGGAGTGGGGGCAGTTCGTCACCGGGGGCGTGACGCAACTTCTGCCGCAGAGCGTCGGCCATCAGCGCGCCATGGAGCTGTGGCTGCTGGGCGAGCGCCAGTCGGCCCGCCAACTGCATGCACTGGGCCTCGTCAATCGCGTCGTCGAACCGGGAAAGGTTGTCGAAACCGCGCTGGAGCTCGCCGCGCGTGTCGCCGAACGTTCCGTCTTTTCCATATCGAGACTGAAGCGTCTGCTGACGATGGAGTTGTCGACCGATTTGACCCGCAGTCTCGAGCTCGAGCAGTCCGCAACCGTGGCGGCGTTTGCGACACCCGACGCCGCCCGCCGTGTCCAGGCCTTTGCCGCGAGGAAATGACCATGAATATCAAAGCACTGACGTTCGACTATTTCGGCACGCTGGTGGATGTCGACAAGGGGGGCATGGCGGGGATTGCCGAAGTCATGCGTATCCTCGGCGTCGCTTCTTCGCGTCCGGTATTCGACGTGTACCTCGACTGGGACATGCGCAACGTGCGGACCTATCGCGGCGGCGCGTACCGCAGCTATCGCGCGGTCGCGCAGGACGCACTGACCGGCTGCATCGACGCGCTGTTCCCGAACGCGCTCGACGGCCACGACGTCGAGGCGCTCACCGACGTGCTGCTCACGCACCTCGTCGAGTCGTCGCCGCCGCACGCGGATGCGCTCGAGTTTCTCGACTGGGCAGGGTCGCGATATCCGCTGATGCCGATCACGAACATGGATAGCGACCTCTGGCGCAGAAGCCAGCTGACGCGCTATTTCGAGCACGTCACGACGGCCGAGATGGCCAGGGCCTACAAGCCTTCGCATCTGATCTTCAGCCTCGCGCTGGATCGCCTCGGGCTGGACGCGCACAACGTGTTGCACTGTTCGCTCGCCAGCTGGGCGGATATCGATGGCGCGAAGCCGCTCGGCATGCACGTGGCATGGATCAACCGCGCCGCGGACACGCTCGGCCCCTGGCAGCCGCGTCCCGATTTCGAGTTCAAGACGCTGTCGCCCGTTCGCGATGTCCTGACCCGGTCGCAGTCCGCCACTTCGGGGGAATTGAAATGAAACGCACGATCCTGATGTTTGCCGTCACCGTCGTCGGTGCCGGCGTGACCGGATTTCCGTCCGGTGCGAGTGCCGATACCGTCGTCAAGATCGGCGCGGCCGGCCCGCTGACGGGCAGCTCCGCCCAGAGCGGCAAGGACGACGAACGCGGCGTGCAGCTGGCCATCAACGAGCTGAACGCACGCAAGCTGGTGATCGGCGGACAGCCGGTCAAATTTCAACTGGTGTCGGTCGACGATCAGGGCGATCCGAAGGTGGGCGTGAACGTTGCGCAGAAGCTGGTCGACGGCGGCGTGGCGGCCGTGATCGGGCACTACAACTCCGGCGTGAGCATCCCGGCCGCGCGGATCTACAACGATGCGCATGTCGTGATGATCACGGGCGCATCGTCGAACCCGGAGCTGACCCGGCTGGGATTTCCGTACGTTTATCGTCTCGCGACGAACGACAACGTGATGGGCCGGCGCATGGCCGATTACTCGGCCAACGTGCTGAAGCTCAAGCGCGCGGCCGTGGTCGACGACCGGACCGCGTACGGCAGCGGCGTGGCGGACGTGTTCGTGAAAACCGCGGAAAAGAACGGCATGACCGTCGTCGCGCGTGAATACAGCACGGACAAGACGACGGACTTCAAGGGCATCCTCACGCACATCAAGGCGACCAATCCGCAGGTCGTGTTCTACGGCGGCTATTACGCGCAGGCGGCGCTGCTTGCCCGCCAGATGGTCGATCTCGGCATCAACGCCGTGCTGGTCGGCGGCGACGGCATCTGTTCGCCCGAGTTCAGCAAACTGTCGAACAACGTTCTCGACAACAGGATGTTCTGTGCGCAGGGCGGCGCGCCGCTCGACAGCCTGCCCGACGGCAAGCGTTTCAGGAGCCGGTTCAGGAGCGCGTTCGGCGCCGACGTGGATACCTATGCGCCGAGCTTCTATGCGGCGACGCTCGTCGTGGCCGATGCGATGCAAAAGGCCAATTCGACGTCGCCCGAGGTGTATTCGAAGGTGATGCGCGAGCAATCGTTCGGCAGCATGCTCGGGCCGGTGAAGTTCGACGCGCAGGGCGACTGGGTCGATGCGCCGGTGACCGTCTACAAGCTGTCGGGCGGCACCCTGACGCCGGTCGGCGCGCAGTAGCGAACGCGGCGTCGAAGCCCGGTTCGGGGCGGCGCCGTGGTCGCGCCGGGCCGGGCTTCGATGCCTGGATGAACGGCCCGACGCCGTAGCGATTCAGCCGCGCGGCATCGGCATCGCGGTAATGGTTTGACCGAAAAAGGAGATTTCATGATCAATTCCGGAGCGACGGCGACCCTGACGCGTCGGGTCGCCGTGCAGGACCTGGCTTCCGCCTTCGGCAACGATTCGGATGAAACGTATCCGGACGTGATGTCGACGCCCGCGATGCTCGGCCTCATGGAGCGGGCATGTGCGGAAATCATGCGCGGCGAACTGGAGGACGGGCAGTTGTCGGTCGGCGTCACGACGCAGCTGACGCACTCGGCACCCACGCCGGTCGATGCGCAAGTGAGCGCCACAGCCAGCTTCCGCGGGCGGGAAGGCAGCCTGTTCGTATTCGATGTCGTCGTGCACGATCCCAAAGGACAAGTCGGCGGCGGAACGCATGCACGCGCGATCGTCGATCGCGCCGCCATCGAGAAGAAGGCCGCGTCGCGCCGTTGATCGCGGCAATGGCCGGCAATGGGGCCGGCAGTGGCGCGAGCGTTCGTCGCACGGGCGGCAACGGGGTTCAACATGAACGGTTTTTGCGCTGGTAAGCTGGGCGGATCTGCCACCGTGCTGCGAACGATAATGGACGAGCGAAGTCTGGACGCTGCCGACCGATCCGGCGATCTCCGGTCAGCGATCGATACGGCTTGCTGGCGCGATGCAAGACGTGTTGCGGCGCAGCGGTTCGGCGCGTACCTGCTGACGTTGGGCGACTACGCGGTTCCGTTCGAAGCGGCGGACGACGATGCGCACGCGCTGGCCACGCAGCGCGGCATCGACGTCGGCGCGCTGGAACTCGACCGGTTGCTGCGCGACGTCCGCGATGCGCTGCGGGAAGGCGGCAGCGCAACGGTCGATGTGCCGCTCGCTGCCGCGGGCGGCCTGCACTGCGCCGCTATCTGCGTGCCGGCCGGATCCGCCGGGGTCTACCTGCTCGCGTTGCGGCGAGCGGAACGCGACGCGCGGTCGCTGCACGACATGCTCGCGCTGCTCGACATCACGCTGGGCGTCTTGCTGAAAAGTCATTTCGATCTCGTCGCGCACCAGACGCTGGTGGAAGAACAGAAAGCGATCATCGACCACATCGGCGACGGGCTGATGGTGCTCGGTCGAGGCGGCATCGTGCGTCACGCGAGTACCGTCGCGGGACGGATTCTCGGGATCGATCCGGTGGCCAGCATCGGGCGGCCGCTCGAGGCGCTGATCGACTTCGAGCCGATCATTGCGCCGATCTTCACGACGGGCGTGGGCTACGTCGATCGCGAACTCATCATCGATTCGCCCGCCCGTCACCTGCACCTGATCGACACGGCGATTCCCGTCAAGAACAGCTGCGGGCAGGTGGTTTCCGTCGTCAACACGTTTCGCGAGATCAAGCGCGTGCGCAGCATCGCCGGCAAGTATGCGGGCAACTACGCGCGCTATACGTTCGAGAACATCGTCGGGCAGAGCGACAGTCTGCTCGACGCGATCGGTGCCGCCCGCAAGGCGGCGCACGGTTCGGCGAATCTGCTGCTCAGCGGCGAAAGCGGCGTCGGCAAGGAGGTTTTCGCGCAGTCGATCCACAACGCGAGCGTACGCCAGGCCCAGCCGTTCATTGCGATCAACTGCGCCGCGCTGCCGCACGACCTCATCGAAAGCGAACTGTTCGGGCACGCGCCGGGCAGTTTCACCGGGGCGACCAAGGAAGGCCGCCCGGGGAAATTCGAGTCCGCCGACGGGGGCACCGTCTTTCTCGATGAAATTTCGGAGCTTCCGATCGACGTACAGGCGAAGCTTCTGCGCGTACTCCAGGAACGCGAAGTGACCCGGCTCGGGGATACCAAGGGTATCCCGATCGACGTGCGGATCATCTGTGCGAGCAACCGCGATCTGGAAGCGATGGTAGCGGCGAAGGAGTTCCGGGAGGATCTGTACTATCGCTGCAATGTCATCGAGATCTCGATTCCGCCGTTGCGATCGCGCAAGGCCGACATCACGGCGACCGCGAACTTTTTCCTGAGCAAGTACGCAACGCTGCTGAACAAGAAGATATTCGGGTTCAGCAAACGGGCGCTCGATCAGATGCATGCCTACGCATGGCCCGGCAATGTCCGGGAGCTGGAGAATCTCGTCGAGCGCACCGTGAACCTGAGCGACGAAGGCATCATCGACGACGTGTCGGCTTTGTTGCGGCCGCCGCGAGGCCCGCTCGGCATGTCCGATCCGATACCGACACCCGGCATGCACGGAACGCCCGGCACGCGGGGCGATCAGGCGATTCAATCGCTGAAGGACGTCGAGCGCGACGCAATCCATCACGCGCTGGCCGCGTGCCGATTCAACGTGACGCGATGCGCGGCCCTGCTCGAAATCTCGAAGCCGGCATTGTATGCAAAGGTGAAGCGATACAACATCAAGCTCGAGCGGCCGTTGCTTTAGCCGGATCAGGCCTTTCGGCGCGTGTGTCGCTGTCGACGCCGGTGCCGATCGGCTCGGCCGTTCGAGTCGGGGCGCGGCTGTGCCATGGCGGCATGAGTGCGAGTGCGAGTGCGCGTGTGCAGCTCGATGCTACGTGGCAGGCGATCCGCGCGGCGATACCGCGCGCCGCATCGGCATCAGCTATGCTGCTCCCCGATCCGGTTCTCCTCCGGACTCCACACGCTCAATCCTTCCGTCGGATCCATCGGGATTTCCCACGGCCGCGCGGCGATCGTCTGCATCGTCGCCTCGAACCCCGCCTGCCGGCGCGCCGCAATCCCGGCCGGCGTGAAATCGATGTCCTTCCACTGGTCGTCGCCGTCGAGCCGCGGCGCCGCGAGCTTGATCACGCGCATCGTCGTCTGGCAGCCCCACGCGGCGAGCGCCTGCACGTCGGCCGACGCGCGCTCCGCTTCCGGCAGCCGCGTGACCAGTTCCTGGATGACGTGCCGCAGCCGGTGAATCTGCTGTTGCCGCGCGATATGGCTGTCGGTGCGGCTCGCGTACTGGATGTCCTTCTGCCGCTCCGACACCTGCCAGATGCTTTTCGGCTCGGGCCCGACCGGATTCCACATCTGTACCGAGAAGATGATCGAGCTGCGGCGCGGCGCATCGTCCAGCACGACCTCGACCGGCGTATTCGAATAGATGCCGCCGTCCCAGTAAGGTGCGCCGTCGATCCGCACGGCCGGAAACGCGGGCGGCAGCGCGCCCGAACTCATCACGTGCTCGATGCCGAGCGGCCGGTCGCGCGAATCGAAATAGTGCATCGCGCCGGTACACGCATCGACCGCGCCGACGGTCACGCGCGGCCGGCCGGCGTTCAGCCGGTCGAAATCGACGAGCGAGACGAGCGTGGCGCGCAGCGGATCGACCACGTAGTACGACGCGTGCTCGACGCCGACGTGCGCGAGCGGCCCGAGCCACGCGGCCGGGTTCGGCCGGAAAAATCCCGGGATGCCCGCGCCGATGACTCCGAGCTCGGCGCCGATCTTGTCCCAGCTCGTCGGGAAGCCCGGCACGTTGAGCGCGGGCCGTTCGGTGACGCGGCGCCAGAACTCGGCCATCCGTTGCGCGCGGTGTCCCGGTGCATTGCCGGCGATCAGCGCCGCGTTGATCGCGCCGATCGACGTGCCGATGATCCAGTCGGGCTGGATGCCGGCGGCGTCGAGCGCCTCATAGACGCCGAGCTGGTACGCGCCCAGCGCGCCGCCGCCCTGGAGGACGAGCACGACTTGCCCGGGCAGTTTCGGAGGTGCGGAGTGATTCGCCGTCATCGCTGGTCCCGTGGTCGGTAACGGCCGGAGGCGCCGGCCGGATGGAATCAGTGTAGGCGATCGGCGGACGGTTCTCGTGCGGGAATCGAGCGTTGCGGGTCGGGTGCCGCCACGTCGGCCCTCGATCGCAAAGCCGACGTCGAATTGACCGGCACGCGCGCGGGCTCGCCACGCGCGCCAGCAAAAAGAGCCGCACGGCAATGCTGCCCGTGCGGCAAATCTCGCTCGTGAGTCGGTGATGCAGTGATCCGGCCGTGCTTACGGCGTGTTCGACGCGATCGAACTGCCGGCGGCGCCGTGGCAATCCTGCTGATACTCGGCCATCAGACGCTGCTGCGCGCCGTCGATGTCGTCCGGGTAATCGCCTTCGTCGCCGGCGGACGGGTTGTAGCCGACCGCTTCCAGCTCCGACAGTTCGTTGACCAGCTGAGCGTGCGTGACGGGGCCCTGGGTGTGGACGAACGGATATTCCGAGCATTGCTGCTGCGTCAGTTTCGGTGCGGCGTGCGCGGCGGTGCCCAACACCATCAGCAACGTGCAGGCCAGTACGCGGGGATTGAGTTTCATGAACGGCTCCTTGGTGACGATCGTCCGGGCGAACGTGTCCGGGCGGTGGATGACGGTTCGGCCGGTGCGTGGCGCGAATCACGAGTCGAAGCCTAAGGGGGCGGGAATATCGGAACGGCAGAGCAAAGATGAAACTTGTTTCATGCACGCGCGAACCGGCCGGGCATCCGCCGGTCGTTGCGGGCGCATCTAAAAATCCGTTCACGTTTGCGTTCGCGATTGTTTAATCGCGCGGGCTTATCGTCGCGTCTGTCGATCGCGCCGCGTCCGGTGCGAATTCGGGCCACGGGCCCGGCGACCGATCACCTGGAGCGGATGATGAAACGAAACACGGCAATGATCCTGATGGCGGTATCGCTGATGGCGGCGTCGGCGCTGTCGGAAGCGAAGATTCAGGGCTCGGGGGTAGCCATCGCCGATGCGACCTTGCTGCATGCGCGGGTCGAGCGCGAACATCGGGCACAGGCGCTCGCGCATCGGGCCGCGGCATCGCACGCCGCGCAGGCAGCGCGCCAGACGGAGGGTGCCCCGCAACATTCGTGATCGCCGGTGGCTCCGGCGTAGCGGGGCGCTTGCCTCGCCATCCATCTCCGCAGCGCACTGCAGCCTGCTGCTTCGCGTGCCGCCCCGCAGCGCCTTCCATTCCGATCCGGCATCGCTCGCATGCACCGGCTGCATCGGCGCGCCCGCTTCTTAAATTTTTTTTCATGAAACTGATCGGCGACCGCCATGTACGCATGTGTAATCTGCGTACGACCGCCGGGATTCGAGCGCGGTCTTTTCCGGGACATCAGCGCGATGCGCTGCAAGTGCGAACCGAATATGGCAACATCAACGCCTTTGAACAGCCAGACACGTGTGCCGCACGCGATGGCCGATGGTGGTGCGGCATGCGAAACGATGATGCCGCGAGTGCTCACGATCGAAGACGATGAAATCAGTGCGAAAGAAATCGTCGGCGAATTGAAATGCCTGGGCTTCGACGTCGAATGGGTGTCGAACGGCCGCGACGGCATGGCGCGCGCGATCAGCGACGAATACGACGTCATTACGCTCGATCGCATGCTGCCCGGAGTCGACGGCCTCACCATCCTGATGACGATGCGCAGCATCGGGGTTCGTACCCCGGTACTGATGCTGAGTGCGCTCGGCGACGTCGACGAGCGCGTTCGCGGCCTGCGCGCGGGCGGTGACGATTACCTGACGAAACCATTCGACCCCGAGGAAATGGCTGCGCGCATCGAGGTCCTGCTGCGCCGTAGCCAGGCGTCGCCTGCGCAGGCCGAAACGACGCTGAGCGTTGGTCCGCTGACGCTGAATCTGGTGTCGCGCAAGGTCTATCGCGACGGCGACGAGATTTCGCTGCTGCCGACCGAATACCGCGTGCTCGAATTCATGATGCGGCACGCCGGTCAGACCATCACCCGCACGATGCTGTTCGAGGCCGTGTGGGGCTATCACTTCGACCCCGGTACCAACCTGATCGATGTCCACATGGGACGCCTGCGCAAGAAAATCGAGCCGCCGGACTCGAAACCGTTGATCGTTACCGTGCGCGGGTCGGGCTACATTCTCTCGTGACTACGACTGTTCTGACCGACGCGCCCGGCGCGGCACAAACGTCGCCGGCGCCGCGGCGCTGGTATTCGACCACGATGCGGCTGGTCGCCGTCTACGCGGTGATGTTTTCGCTGTCGGTGATGCTGCTGCTCGGCGTCCTCGCGACCGCGATCACGCACGGCATGGAGCGCGAAACCGACGTCGTGATCGACTGGCAGATGATCTATTTCAATTCGATACCCGATACCGAATTGGCGAACGCGATCCATCGCCGGCTCGAGCGCGAGCGGATGCACACCAACTATTACGGTCTGTTTGCGGCGGACGGCCGGCACATCGCGGGCGACGTGATGGAGTTTCCGTCCGAGCTCAAGACGGACCGCAGCGGCACGACGCTCAACCACACGCTGAAGATCTCCAGCGGCCAGATCGCGCCCGTCGTGCGTGCGATGGGCGAGCAACGTGCGGACGGCGACAGGCTGGTGCTCGCGCGTGACCTCACGCACATCCTGCGCATTCGCGAGGCGATCATCAATGCGCTGGTGGGCGGCGGCATCTTCTGCTTCGCGACCGGCATCGCGGGCGGCTTGTTGCTGAGCATCCGGCAGATGCGCCGGCTCAAGGAAATCCGGCAGGTCACGCAGCGCATCGCGCAAGGCGATCTGGGGCAGCGTCTGCCGGTCGGCGGGCGCGACGAGATCGACATGCTGGCGCATCTCGTCAACCACATGCTGTCCGAAGTCGAGCGTCTGATGAACGAGGTCAAGGGCGTCTGCGATGGCATTGCGCACGATCTGCGCACGCCGCTCGCGCACGTTCACACGTTGCTCGCGCATGCGGCCGAACGCCAGGCCGTGAGCGACGACGCGGAACTCGCGAGCCTCGTCGGGCGCGCGCGAGCGGAAACCGACGAACTGCTCGGGCGCTTTCGCGCGATGCTGCGCATTTCGGAGATCGGCACGCTGCAGCGACGCGGCGGCTTCGCCGAAGTCGACTTGCGGCAACTGGTCGGCGACGTCGGCGAACTGTTCGAGCCGCTCGCCGACAGCCGCGCGATCCAGCTCGTCGTATCCGCGGACGAGGTCGAGCCGATCCACGGCGATTTCGCGTTGTTGTTCGAAGCGCTCACGAACCTGCTCGACAACGCGCTGAAGTACACCACCGCGGGCGGCGTCGTGCGTCTCGACCTGCGGCAGACGCCGTATGGTCCGCAGATCGACGTGGTCGACAACGGGCCGGGCATCGCGCCGGAGGAGCGCGAGGCCGTGCTGCGGCATCGTTATCGCAGCAAGCGGACAGGACACCTGGCCGGCTCGGGGCTCGGGCTGAGCATCGTGTCCGCGGTGATCCACGTGCACGATTTCTCGCTGCGGATCGACAGCGCCAATCCCGGCACCTGCGTGACGATCGAATGCTGGTCGAAGACGCTGTCATGACGGGTGCAGCCTTTCATCGCCTGGCAGAGTGCTGAATGCGTATTCTGTTCGTCACGGCCCCGCATCCCGACGCCGCATGGCTGTACAAGGCGCTGCAGGAGAGCGGTCACAGCCTGCAGCGCGCGGACGATCTGCGCGACGGTGCGTTCCTGTCAGCACAGGAACACTTCGACGTGATCGTCGCGATGGCATCCGAGCCGGCAGGCTATCCGGCGCTGCTGGCGGCGTTGCCGTCGTTTGCGCACGGCGGCAGCGGCGCGACGCTCGTCGTCGTGCTGGGTCGCGCGCTCGTGCAGGATCGCGTAGCCGCGCTGCGCGCGGGCGCCGATGCGTGCTTCTCGCAACCGTATTCGTTCATCGAAATGCACGAGCGCATTCAGGCGTTGCGGCGCATGGTCGGCATGAGCGTGGCCCCTGACGTGCAGGCTGCGAGCGGCGTCACGCCGGATGCGCTCGCGCGTGAGCTACTCGACGGCGAGTTGCGGCTCGCGGTGACGCGGCGCGAATATCTGTTGCTCGAATGCCTGATGCGCCAGGTCAACGCGCCGGTGGCACGCGAGCAACTCATCCGCTACGCATGGCAGGATCAGGAAGATGTCGATCCGTCCAGCGTCAATCTCGTCGTCTGCCGGCTGCGCCGCAAGCTGGCCCGTTTCGTCTCCGGCGTCGAGATCGAGACGGTCAGCCGTTACGGCTATCAGATCACGTTCGCGTCGCGCTGACGCGCGATGTTTTTCCACATGTTTACCGACCCCACACCGGTGTTGCGACCGGGGGCGACGCACGTCGTCAATAGCCGCCGCATGCGTATCCAACACAAAAACTGAAAGACGGAATTGCAAGTGCGTGAGGTTTTTGCGCCGATATATTGGCGCCCACGCAATCGATAAGAACAGGATTGCGAACGATCCATCTCCGTCTAGAAAAAGGGACCATCGAGCATGAACAGGATATTCAGACTGAACCGGGTGATCGTCGCATTGGTGTGCGTCGGCGCGGCCGGTGTCGCGCATGCGCAAAGCAGCGTGACGCTGTACGGCGTGCTGGATACCGGCATCGATTACGCGAACAACGTGAACGGTCAGCATTTGTGGCAGATGGCGAGCGGCGTCAGCGCGGGCAGCCGCTGGGGGCTGCGCGGCAAGGAGGATCTCGGCGGCGGCCTGTCCGCAATCTTCGATCTCGAGAGCGGGTTCAGCTCGACCGACGGCAGCCTGGGCAGCGGCCTGGCATTCTCGCGCAACGCGTACATCGGGCTCGCGAGCAAGACCTACGGCACGGTGACGCTCGGCCGGCAGTGGGATCCGATCGTCGACCTGATCGAGCCTTTTTCGTTGAACGATGCGTACGGCGGCTGGTATTTCTCACATCCAAACGACATGGACAACCTCGACAACGGCTTCGCGATCAGCAATGCGGTCAAGTATACGAGCCCGACCGTCGCCGGCTTCACCGGAGAAGCGCTGTATTCGTTCGGCGGACAGGCCGGGCAGTTCTCGAACAATGCCGCGTACAGCGCGGCCGCGTCGTACACGAACGGGCCGTTCTCGGCAGGCACAGGCTATTTGCGCGTGAACGATCCGGAGCAATCGATCCAGAGCTACCAGAACGGCACCGGCTACACGAACGCCGTATATGGCAATTACCTGCAGAATGCGCGCAGCCAGGGCATTTTCGCGGCAGGCGCGTCGTATCAGCTCGGCGCGTTCAAGCTGATGGGCAACTTCACGAATGTCGACTTCCAGCAGGGCGACGACGGGCAGGACGTGAAATTCCAGAACTACGAAGTGGCCGGCACGTACGCCGCGACGAGCGAGCTCAACTTCGGTGCGGGCTTCACCTATACGGAAGGCCGTGATCACGCGACCGGTCAGGAGCCCAAGTACCAGCAGATCAACCTGAGCGCGGAGTACGAACTGTCGAAGCGCACGGCGGTCTACGCGCTGGCAGCCTATCAGCATGCGACGGGCGGGGCGGTCGCGCAGATCGCCGGCTTCGATCCGTCGTCGAACGGCAAGCAGGTGGTCACCCGCGTCGGGATCCGCCACTCGTTCTGAATATCGGGCTACCCGATGTAAAACAGGCGCACCGGCCGAAAGGGCGGTGCGCCTGTGTCGTTTGAGGCGCGGAGTTGACGGCCCGGCGCTATGAGCCGAAATAGACGTTGCAGAAATCGGCCGGTCCGACGCAACCGCCAGGCGTGTCGGGGCGGGCAGCCGCGCAGCCGGACAGCAGCGCGCCGGCCGCGACGGCCAGCGCCACGAGTCGCGCGGTGCGTTTGAAAGCAGGGGAAATATTCATCGGGCAGGAAGGAGTCGGGCGCGAACGGAGGTACGGGGCGCGCCGAAGAAACCGGCGCTGGTGTGCGGGATCGATGGCGCCGCCGGCCGCGGGCGCGATGCACGCACCGGCGGGCAGGCGGCGGACGGCGACCGGCGCGTGTCAATGGGCATACAGCGTCTTGTTCAGGTACGCGAGCTGGCCGTCCTGTTGCGCATGAACCAGTTCCTGGTAGACCTGCGCACGCGTTTTCTCCTGCATGGCGCTGCCGTACGGCGCCACCCACGATCCGGCCTGCACCGCCGACGAGCCGCCCGACATGCCGGACGACGATACCGACGCGAGCTGCTGCGGGGCCGGCGACGCATTCGACTGGGCAAAGGCCGGAACAGCGGCCGTGGCGCATACGGCGGCAAGGGCGATCATCATGGCTTTCATATTCGTAGTCCTCACAATATCTGGGTTGATTGGCCGAAGCGGAAGGCGTTCGCGTTTTCGCACTCCGGTTGATCAAGAGCATAGTCATCGTGGGGTAGCGGATCGGTAGTCGAAGCATGAAAAGAAATTTATCCGGCGGCATGCGAAAACACCGCGCCGGCACGCATTGAAAAGCAATGTCGCGAACATGAAAAAAGCTTCATGAAACAGGGCGTTTTCATCACCTCCATGTCACCCGGCTTGCCTAAATTCCGGCTAGCGCATCGCGGGCCGAATCGCATCGTGGCAATTGCCGCGGCAGCCCGCCCGATGCGTGAACCATCGACTATTTTTTCCGGAACGAAACATGACAAAGACATGGGCAATCACGCTGCTGACGCTGGCAGGCACGTTCGCAACCGCCGCCCAGGCGCAAAACAGCGTGACGCTGTACGGCACGCTCGACACCGGCATCGACTACGTCAGTAACCAGAAAGGCACGGGCGGGGCGGGGCACGACAACTGGATGATGGAAAGCGGCAACCTGAGCACGAACCGCTGGGGGCTGCGCGGTAGCGAGGATCTCGGTGGCGGCCTGAGCGCGGTGTTCGATCTCGAGAACGGCTTCAACATCGACAACGGGAAGCTCGGCAACGGCGGCGACCTGTTCGGCCGCCAGGCGTGGGTCGGTCTCGCGAGCCGGCAGTGGGGCACGCTGACGATGGGCCGCCAGTACGACTTCCTCGTCGATTTCGTCGCACCGTTGTCGGCTACCGGTTCCGGTTTCGGCGGCAACATCGCCGATCATCCGCTCGACAACGACAACCTGAACAACGACATGCGGATGAACAACGCGGTCAAGTTCCGCAGTGCGACCATCGGCGGATTCACGTTCGGCGGCGCATACGCGTTCAGCAACGCCGCGGGCGGCTTCAGCGACAACAATGCGTTCAGCGTCGGCGCGGCGTGGGCGGGCGGCCCCGTGAACCTCGCGGTCGCCTATCTGCAGGCGAGCCAGCCCGGCGGTGTGAACACGCCGGAGAACGCCAGCGGCGCACTCAGCAGCACGGATGGCGACGCGATCATGACCGGTGCGCGGCAGCGCACATTCGGCGCGGGCGGCCGCTACACGTTCGGGCCTGCGTCAGTGGGGCTGGTGTTCACGCGCACGATGCTCGACGACCCGCGCCAGATCTCGCAGGGCGGCGCATATGCCGCGCTGGCCGGCCAGATGCTGACGTTCAACAACTACGAATTGAACGCGCATTATTCGATCACGCCGATGCTGTCGATCGGCGGTTCGTACACGTTCACCGACGGCCGTTTCGAGACGGCCGGCGCGAGCGTATCGCCGAAGTGGAACCAGTTCATGCTGCAGGCCGACTACGCGCTGTCGCGGCGCACCGATCTGTATCTGGAAGGCGTCTACCAGCACGTCAGCGGCGCGGACGGCATCGCGGTGCTCGGCAATGCGTCGATTTACTCGCTCGCACCGTCGGCGAACAACCGGCAGACGATTGTCGCCGCAGGTATCCGGCATCGTTTCTGAGCCGACGCCACGGTCGACGGGGGCATGGCGTAAAAACGCCGCCGGGGTCGCCGGCGGCGTTTTTTTATCGCGGAACGTCAGCCGGCGTGCGAAGTGCCGGCGGCCGCCACCACCGGCTGCGGCTTCGGCGATGCATCGGACGGCGCCGCTTGCGCCGTAGCGGACCAGCCGCCGCCAAGCGCTTCGATCAGGCCGACGGAGGCGAGCTGACGCCGCGTGTCGAGGTTCAGCGCGGCGATCTCGGTGTGGAGCTCGGTAGTCTGCGCGGTGACCACTTCGAGATAGCTGACCACGCCGTCGCGATACTGCGACATCGACAGTTGCAGCGTGCGTTGCGCGGCGGCCAGCGCCGAATCCTCGCGTGCCGCTTCGTCGCCGAGATGGTGGAGCAGCGCGAGATTGTCCTCGACCTGCTGGAACGCCTGCAGCACGACGGCCTTGTAGTGCGCGCCGTTCTCCGCGAGCTTCGCGCGCGCTGCCTGTGTCGCGGCTTCACGCCGGCCGCCGTCGAACAGCGTCATCATCAGGCTCGGGCCGATCGACCAGATCTCGTTCGGTGCGACGAGCCACGGCGACAGCGTGTCGCTCTGATAGCCGCCGTCGAGGCCAAGCGAGATGTCCGGGAAGAACGCCGCACGCGCGACGCCGATCTTCGCGTTCGCGGCCGCGACGCGCCGCTCGGCCGCCGCGATGTCGGGCCGTCGCTGCAGCAGCGTGGCCGGGATGCCGGCCGGCACCGACGGCAGGTACGCGGCATCGAGCGACGGCGGCAACGAGAACGACGACGCGGGCACGCCGGTCAGCGTCGCGATCGCATGCTCGTACAATGCGCGCCGCGCCTGGACGTCGGCCGCGGACGCCTGCGCCGAGTCGAGCTGCGTCTGTGCGCGCGACACGTCGAGATCGGACGCGATGCCGCCCGCATGACGGCTCAGCGTCAGCTGAAGAGCGCGCCGATACGTGCTGATCGTGTCGGCGAGCAGCTTTTGCTGCTCGTCGAGGCCGCGCAGGTTGAAGTACGCGTCGGCGAGACTGGCCTGCAGGCTCAGGCGGACCGACGCGAGATCGCCTGCGCTGGCCTGCAGCGCGTCGCGGCCCGCCGCGACTTCGTTGCGCACCTTGCCCCACAGATCGAGGTCGTAGCTCGCGCCGACCTCCAGTGTGTTCGCGCCGTACACGTTCGGCTGGCCGGAGCCGCGCAGCGGACGGAGCTCGGACTGGCGGTTCGACGACACGTTTGCGCTGGCGCCGATGGTCGGAAAGAGGCCCGAACGTGCTTCGTCGAGATACGCGCCGGCTTCGTCGTGCCGTGCGACGGCCGCCGCGACGTCGGGGTTGGCGCGCGCGACCTGCTGCTCGAGCGTGTCGAGCTCGTGGTCGCGATAGACGGTCCACCACGCGTCGCGCTCGATCCGGTCGGCAGGTTTCGCCTGCTGCCATGCGCCGGCTTCCTTGAACGTCGTGGGAATCGCCGTTGCGGGAACCTGGTAGGTCGGCGCGAACGAGCACCCCGTCACGAGCGCGAGGCTCGCCAGCGCCGCATAGAGTCGTCGCTCACCCATGGGCGCGCCCCCCGTTGTTCGCGGCGAGCGACGCGGTGGCGCCTTGCGTGCGCGGCGCGGCGAGCCGCACCGGGTCGCCGCTTGCGAGCGAGTCGGGCGGATTGTCGATCACGCGATCGCCGGGCGCGAGGCCCGACGCGATGACGACCTGTGTGCCGAGGTCGGTGCCGATCGTCACCGATTTGAGCTGGGCGCGCTGATGCGGATCGACCACGGCCACCTGCAGACCGTCCTGCCGGAAGATCAGCGAGCTGGCGGGAATCAGCAACGCGTGCGCATCGGTCGGCATCGCGAAATGCACTTCGGTGTATTCGCCGGGAATCAGCAGGCCGGCCGGGTTGTCGACCATCAGCTGGACCAGCAGCGTGCCGGACTCGGGCGTGATCGCGTCGTCGGTGTCGACGAGCTTCGCGTCGAAATGCATGCCAGGATGCTCGGGCACCGTCAGCGTCGCGGTCATGCCGGGATGGATCGCCGCGGCCTCGCTTTGCGGCACGCTGACGTACACGCGCAGCTTGCGGGCATCGGACACGGCGAACAGCTCGGGCCCGTTGCCGCTGCCCGCGTCGATCAGCGCGCCGATGTCGGTTTTGCGCGCCGTCACGACGCCGTCGAACGGCGCGGTGATGCGCTTGAACGATTCGAGCGCCTCGAGCCGCTTCACGTTCGCCTCGTTGGCGGCGACCGTCGCGCGCTTGGCGAGCAGGTCGCCGGTCTTTTCGTCGGCGGCCTGTTGCGACACGGAATCCTGCTGCAGCATCTTGGTCCAGCGCGCCGCGGTGGTTTCCGCGAGCTTCTCGTTCGCGAGCGAGTTCTGCAGGTCGGCGCGCGCCTGCTGCAACTGCTGGTCGAGATCCGGCGTGTCGATCAGGCCGAGCAACTGACCCGCTTTCACGGGCGTGCCGATGTCGGCGTACCACGCATGCAGGTAGCCGGACACGCGCGCATAGATCGGCGCGTTGACGAGCGCGGACAGGCGCCCGGGCAACACCATGCCTTGCGTCGCGCCGTCGTGGCCCGGTTGGTACGCGACGACCGTCGGGATCGCCTGCTCGGCGGACCATGCCGACGTTTCCTGCTTGGCGTGCACGCGGCTGGAAATGCCGGTGGCGACGATGCCGGCGGCCGCCAGCAGCGCGACGAGGCCGACGAGCCGGAGATGACGCAGGCGCGTCGGGGATTGGATTTCGATCTCAGTTGACATGCGTGACTCCGGATTCGGAAGGGGAAAGGTCGCGTGCTGCGGGCGGCCGCAACGCGTCGCGCCGGTGAACGAGGCTGAACACGACGGGCACGAACAGCAGCGTCGCGAACGTCGCGCAGAGCAGGCCGCCGATCACCGCACGGCCCAGCGGCGCGTTCTGCTCGCCGCCGTCGCCGAGGCCGAGCGCCATCGGTGCCATGCCGATGATCATCGCGAGCGCCGTCATCAGCACCGGGCGGAAGCGCGTGAAGCCGGCTTCCATCGCGGCGACCAGCGCGTCGCCGGTCGCGGCAAGCCGGTCCCGCGCGAAGCTCACCACCAGGATGCTGTTCGCGGTCGCGACGCCCATGCAGAGGATCGCGCCCGTCAGCGCCGGTACCGACAGCGGCGTGTGTGTCGTGAACAGCATCCAGACGATGCCCGCCAGCGCGGCCGGCAATGCTGTCACGATCACGAACGCGTCGGACCACGAGTGGAAGTTCACGACGATCAGCAGGTAGATCAGCGCGACCGCGCCGAGCAGCCCGAACAGCAGTCCCGAGAATGCGCTGTTCATCGTCTGGACCTGGCCGCGCACCGTGACGACCGAGCCCTTCGGCACGTCGCGTGCGGTGGCATGCACGATCGCGTCGATGCGCGATGCGACCGCGCCGAGATCCTGCCCCTGGGTCGTCGCGTAGATGTCGAACAGCGGCTTGATGTTGTAGTGCGACACGATCGCGTCGCCGACGCCGCGCTGGATCGTTGCGATTGCACCGAGCACCTGCGAGTTGCCGTTCGCGCCCGTCACCGGCAGGTTCTTCAGGTCCGACAGCGACGTCATCCGGTATTGCGGCGTTTGCGCGACAATCGGATAGGACACGCCGTTGCTCGGGTTCAGCCAGAACGTCGGCGACACCTGGCCGGTGCCGGACAGGCTCGCGACCACCGAGTTGGTCACGTCGTGCTCGGTGATGCCGAGCTCGTCCGCGCGGGAGCGGTCGACGTCGATCGTGAATTGCGGATAGGTCGTGGCCTGCTGGATGCGTGAGTCGGCGACGCCCGCGACGAGGCGTACCTTGCGCAGCAGCTCGGTCGCATAGCGGTGGTTGGCCGCTTGGTCCGGGCCGGCGATCTGGATGTCGATCGGCGCGGGCGAGCCGAAGTTCAGGATCTGGCTGACGATGTCGGCAGGCAGGAACGAGAACGTCGTGCCTGGAAACGCGCGCGGCAGCACTTCGCGCAGCCGGCGCACGTAGCTTGCGGTCGGTGCATGGTCCGCGCCCAGCGAGATCATGATGTCGCCGTCTTCCGGCCCGATCGTGCCGCTGTTGTTGTACGTGAGGTTGATGCCGCTGTGCGGCAGCCCGATGTTGTCGACGATGTTCGCGAGCTGCTTCGGCGGAATCACGCCGCGCACCGCGTTCTCGATGTGGTCGAACTCGGCGGCGGTGTCCTCGATGCGTGTGCCGACCGGCGTGCGCACGTGGATCGTGATCTGGCCGGCGTCGATGTCCGGGAAGAAGTTGCGGCCGAGCCACGGCACCAGCAGGAACGAAGCGGCGACCGCGACGAGAAAGCCGGCGATGAAACGCTTGCGGTGCGTGAGCGCGAGGCCCAGCACGATCCGGTAGCTCGCGCGGATGCGCTCGAAACGGCGTTCGAAACCGCGCTGCAGGCGCACCAGCGGATTGCGCGACGGCGGCGGGTGCGCGTGCGCGCCGTGCGTCGCCGCCATGATGGCCGCCAGCTCGCCGGATGCGTGGCCGCCCGATGCATGCGGCTTCAGCAGGTACTGCGCCATCATCGGCACGAAGGTGCGCGACAGGATGAACGACGCGATCATCGCGAAGATCACCGCTTCGGCCATCGGCACGAACAGGAAGCGTGCGATGCCGTCCAGTTCCAGCATCGGCACGAATACGATGCAGATGCACAGCAGCGAGACGAACGCCGGCATCACGATCTGCGCGGCGCCGTCCATGATCGCGTGCCGGACGTCCTTGCCCTGTTCGAGGTGCCAGTTGATGTTCTCGATCGTCACCGTCGCGTCGTCGACCAGAATCCCGACCGCGAGCGCGAGACCGCCGAGCGTCATCACGTTGAGTGTTTCGCCGAGCGCGGCGAGACCGGCGATCGCGGCCAGCACCGCGAGCGGGATCGACGCGGCGATGATCAGCGTCGAGCGCCAGCTGCCGAGGAACAGCAGCATCATCGCGGAAGTCAGCGCCCCCGCGCTGATGCCCTCGCGCGCCACGCCGC